>JAPOYQ010000040.1 GCA_026706505.1 Gemmatimonadota bacterium | reverse complement strand
GGCCATGGCCCGAGAGGCCTTGACTAAGACCACATCGCCGTGGCGCAATTGCGCCACGGCGAATTCGCCGAGTTGCTCGGGCTGCTCGAAGTGATGGGCAACGTCCTGGTCCATGCCAGCCGCGCGGGCTGCAGCCACCAAGTGCGCACTTTCGCGACCAGCAGCCAGTAGGACATCGGCGCATGCGGCAGCCTGCTCGCCGACAGCCGCGTGCAATGAGCTGCTCTCCACTCCGAGTTCCAGCATATCGCCGAGCACGGCGATTTTCCGCGTACCGGGCACGTCGCCGAGGAGGTCGAGTGCGGCCGACATCGAGCCAGGACTAGCATTGTAGCAATCGTCGATTACTGCGATCCCATTTTTGTGCACGATCTCGCCGCGCTGACTCACCGCCTGGAACTCGGCGAGGGCACGCTGAATCCCTTCCCAAGGCACGCTGAGGATGCGACCGACGGCAGCCGCAGCCAAGGCGTTGTATGCGTTATGCCGCCCCGGGATATTGAGATCAATGGGAACATGGTGTAGAAGGAAGTGGCCGCAGCCCTTCTGGTCGAGTACGAGCCTCTCCCCACGAAACTCGCTCTCACGCGCAAAACCGAAGGTCAGGAGTCTCCCCTTTGTCCTTTTTACCTCCTGAGCCACGACACGGTCATCGGCGTTGACGAGAGCCGTTAAAGACTCGTCCATATAATCCAGAAGCTCCCCTTTGGCCTTGGCCACTCCTTCTACAGACCCAAAAAATTCTATATGTGCAGTCCCGATGTTGAGCAAAACCCCAATGGTAGGTTCGGCAACCGAACATAGGTAGCGAATGTCCCCTACTCGCCGCGCTGCCAGTTCCAAGACCACCGCCTCGTGACTCGGTGACAGTTGCAGCAATGTACGGGGCACTCCTATCTCGTTGTTTTCGCTGCCGATGGTTTTCAAAACGCGGTACTGCTGCCCCAAGACAGCGGCGATCATTTCCTTGGTCGTCGTCTTGCCCGCGCTGCCTACGACGGCCACCACCGGAACCTCCCAGCGCCGCCGATACGCCCGCGCTATATCGCCCAGTGCTCGCAGCGTCGAGTCAACGGCCAATAGCGGACCGGAGGCCGCCTGATCCAACCCTGGCCAGCGGCGTTCCACTAAGGCCGCGCACGCACCGCGGGCAAAGGCGGCCTCGACGAAGTCGTGCCCGTCGAAACGCTCACCCCGCAGCGCGACGAACAACTCACCCTCGTCGATGGACCGGCTATCGGTCGCCACTGCTTGCAGGGCGCAATCCGGCTGGAGACTGCCTACCGGGTCGGCAGCCGTCCACTGCACCATCTCGTTCAAGGTCACGGCGCGCATGATGGCTGCCTTGCGGCCCCAAGACTGGGGCCGGACGGCTCCCCAGCGCATAAACCCCGCAGCACGCGCCGCGCAACTTCGCGGTCGTCAACGGCCACGACGCGGTCGGCCAGTTCCTGCTCCTGTTCGTGCCCCTTGCCGGCAATGACCACGACATCCCCGCTGTGCGCAGCGGCGAGGGCCATAGCAATCGCTTGTGCGCGGTCTACCTCGCTGTGAACCTCGCTGCTGTCGGGCATGCCAGCGGTCATCTCGTCGATGATGCGCTGCGGGTCCTCGCTGCGTGGGTTGTCCGAAGTCAAGACCGTCCAATCGGCCAACTCGCCGGCGACGCGAGCCATCAGTGGTCGCTTGCCGCGATCTCGGTCCCCACCACAGCCGCAGACGCAAATCAAGCGGCCGCTCCCCAAGTCGCGGGCGGCGTGCAAAACCCTTTCCAGCGCGTCCGGGGTGTGAGCGTAATCCACGACGACCGCGAAGTCCTGCCCCTCGGCAATTCGCTCGCAGCGGCCTGGGACGCTGTCTAAGGCAGCCAATCCGTGGCACAGAGCTACAGCATCCAAATCCAAGGCCAATCCGGTAGCCACGACGGCCATAGTATTGTAGTGGTTGAAACGACCAATCAAATGCGTCTGCACCTCAATGGAGCCGGCTGGGGTGTCCAAGCACAGATGCGTCCCCTGCGGGCTAGCGTCTGCACGTTGCAACCGCACCTCGGCCTCTGGGCCGCAGCCGTACGTCACGACGCGCGCTTGGGTCCTGCGGGCCAATTCATCCGCGTGGGTGTCGTCGGCGTTAATCACTGCAATCGCGCCTTCTTGCAGGCATTCGAAAAGCCGGGCCTTGGCGGCAAAATACGCCTCCCAAGTCCCGTGAAAATCCAAGTGATCGCGCGTCAAATTGGTAAAGACCGCTGCCCGGAAGGGAATGCCTTCTACCCTCTTCAACGCCAGCCCATGGGAAGATACCTCTAGTACGGCCGCTCGCTTGCCAGCATCGACGAGCTGGCGCAGTAAGCCCTGTAGCTGGATGGCCTCCGGCGTAGTATTGTCCATCTTCTCCAATTCGCCATCGCACCAGAACCCCAAAGTACCCAAGTACCCACACGGCAGGCCAGCGGCATCGAGGACGCTCCTGAGCAAAAAAGCGGTGGTGGTCTTGCCGTTGGTACCGGTAACGCCGACGTTGAGCAGCGCCTGTCCGGGAAAGGCGTAAAAGCGCGCCGCCATTCGGGCCAGAGCGGCCCGGCAATCCGCCACCTGCACCCGCGTCGCGCCGGCATGCTCGACAAAGCGATGACGGTCCTGCTCCTGCCCTCAGCGCACGGCCACGAAAAAGACGCCTTCCTCCACGCAGCGAGAATCACAGCGGATCTGCCCTAGATCAATATCTAGGTCACCCTCCACGCAGGCATCGGGTAGATCTTCGAGCAAGTACCTCAGTTCCATCTAAGTACCTCTCGGATCTTGGGCTGGAATGTTTCCGACAAGGCGCGCCTGCTGCATTTTCCACGGGCTGCGGGTAGCCCCATCGCCCAGCGTACAGTTAATCCGCTCGACGTGACCGGTTCGACCCGGCAAGGGCGATTGACTCAGGACCACGGTGCCTGAGCCAGAAAAGACGACTGGCAATCCCCACATCTGCGCTTGGAAACGGGCTACAGCTTGAGGCATGCCGCGCAGGTCTGGCACGGCTGGCTCCTCTTTCTGCGGATGTTTGGCCGCTGGCTCGACCAACAGACCGCCGGGCAGGCTGATGATCCGCTTCATCACCCGCCGGAAGGCCGGGGCTGCCACGTATCCTCCCCACCCGTTCACACGGGGGTTTTCGACCATAATGACGCACACGTACTGAGGGTTATCAGCCGGCAGGAAGCCGACGAATGAGGCAATGCTGGCGTTGGGGTCGTACCCGCTGCCATCGGCTAAGGCGCGTTGGGCCGTCCCCGTCTTTCCAGCCACGGCCACGCCCTTGATGAGGGCCTTTTGCCCAGTGCCGTTTTCCACGGCTCTGGTCAGCACCTCACTCAGTGTCGTCGCCGTCTGTCGGCTTACGACCCGGCGGATCGGCTGAGGACCGCCGCGAGCTTCGAGCTGACCGTTCGAGCCAATCATCCCGGCGACGATCCGCGGGGCCATCAGCACGCCGCCGTTGGCAATAGCTCCGTACGCCATGGCGAGTTGTAGGGCCGTCACGCCGATTTCCTGCCCAATGGCGATGGTTGGCAGCGACCGCTTGGACCACTGATTGACCTCCTGTAATAGACCAGGCGTTTCCGCCGGCAAGTCAATGCCGGTGCGAATGGCAAAGCCAAAGTTGCGGATATGTTCGTAAAAGCGGTGCCTCGACAGCCGCTGTGCCAACTTGATAGTACCGATGTTGCTCGATTTTTCTAAGACTTGAGTAAAGAGCAAATCGCCGTGGGGCTGGATATCGCGGATGGTGTCCCGATTGGCCAACCTAAACGTCCCCCACCCGCAAAAGATGCGATCCTGTAGGCTAGTCAGCCCGTCTTCAAGGACGGCAGCGGCCGTTATAACTTTGAAGGTCGAACCAGGTTCGTACACATCGGTTATCGCGCGGTTGCGCCTGAGTTCCGGCGACGAGTGGGAAGCCCTATTGGGATCGAAAAGCGGCAAGTTGGCCACAGCCAGCACCTCGCCGCTGCGCGGGGCGATGATGACGCCCAAAGCTCCTTGGGCCTTTGAGCCGTCGATGGCTCGTTGCAACTCTTCCTCAAGAATACCCTGATAGACCGCGTCGAGGGTCAGCACCAAGTCGCGACCGTGTTCTGGCTCCTCGCGTCGCTGCTGTCGGCCGGGCAATTGCTTGCCCCGCGCATCGACGTATCCCAATATAGAACCGTTCTTTTCGCGCAGAATGTCGTCAAAGGCCCGCTCAATCCCCTCGCGGCCGCTGTTGTCGATATTAGTGTGTCCGATGAGTTGACCGGCCAGCGGTCCCAAAGGGTAGTGGCGACGGGTCTCCGCTTCTTGGAATACTCCGGCGTACGACACTGCGCCCACATCCGCGTCAACTACTTGGCGCGCCAAATAGACAAACGGCTTGTCCCCGCGCAGTTGGCGCTCAATAAACTCGGCCCGTTTACCGCTCAGGGACGCAAAGTAGGCAGCTACGCGCTTGGGGTCTTCGATCTGATCGGGATGGGCGTAAAAAGACGTGGCTGGGACATCTACGGCCAAGTTGTTGCCGCGCCGGTCTACGATTCGGCCCCGACTCGCTTTCAATTCAACGCGTCGCTGGTACTGCTCGAGAGCCTCGGCGCTGTACGCCTCGTGCCTGAAGATCTGGATTTGAACAAGTCGTACGGACAAACCCAACCACGCTATGGCACCCAAAACCACGACCAAACGCAGCCGATTAATACCCGTATGTTGTACCCGTAAATCCATCAATCGCCTTCCCAATGCGCCAATGCGCCTCCCATGCCATCCACAGTTTTCGAGGGATAGACCATGCCGAGTTGGCCGAAGGCCACTTTCTCGACAAAGCCGGAGTTTTTTTGTACCAAGATGGCAGCTAATAACTTGGTGCGCTCTCTATCGAGCTCAACTATTTGCGTCTCAGCCGTAATAATGCCGCCGGCCACTCGGGCCATTTCGACTTTTTGCCAGACGTGGAAGAGGGCCGCCCCGGCTAGCATCCCTATGAGGAGCACGTACTTCGCACAGGAAATTCCGCTTCTGGTCATATTAGCCTGCCTCGGTTTTTTCGTAGATTCTCAAAATGGCGCTGCGAGCCCGAGAATTTTGCTCGACTTCGGCCTTGCTCGCCCGCTGCAATTTGTACCCCACTCGCTTGAACGAGGGCTTGCGTCCGCAGGTACAGATGGGCACGCGTGGGGGACAAATGCAGCCGCGCATCAGCGCCGCGAGATGTTGCTTGACCAAGCGATCTTCCAAAGAGTGATAGGCCATGACGATCAACCGGCCACCGGGCTTCAGGTTTGTCTCCATGGCTACCAACCCTGCTTGTAACTGCCCCAACTCGTCGTTGACGGCAATGCGCAGTGCTTGGAATACGCGCGCCAGCGTCTTGTTGAGCATCCGGGGCCGCGTGGTCGCTATGGCTTCCCGCAAAGCGCGTGTAGTAACTAAGGGCGCGAGCCGCTGCTGCCGGCAGATCGCGCGCGCGATCTGCCGCGCCGCGCGATCTTCCCCATAGCGCGCAATCAACTCGGCTAACTCGGCCTCGCTGCACGCTGCGATCAATTCGGCGGCTGTAAGACCTACTTCCGCATCCATTCGCATGTCGAGAGGTCCGTCGACCTGATAGCTGAATCCCCGAGCTGGTGCGTCGATCTGGTGCGACGAAACTCCTAAGTCGAACAGGGCTCCGCTCAACGGCCCGATCCCCTCCTGCGCCAGCAACTCGCTCAATTCGGTAAAGCGGCCTTGTCTCACGACGACCCGCGTATCTGTATCTGCTGCCAACCTCGCTCGCGCTGCCGCTACGGCCTCCCGGTCCCGATCCACTGCAAGTAACCTCCCCTTGGGGCCGAGAGCCTGAAGCAATGCCCAACTGTGGCCGCCTCCGCCGGCTGTCGCATCCACGTACGCACCGTCTGGATCGGCGACTAGTCCGGCGACCACTTCCGCGACCATGACCGGGATGTGATAGTCCATAGTTCATAAGGTTTAGAGGTCTATCGCAAAGTCTTCCAAGCTATCGGCAAGATCTTCCATCGGCGGAAAATCATCGCTGTTTTCTGGGCTCCAAAACTCCAATTTGTCCAACGCACCAATGATGACCATCTGGTTCGTGATGCCGGCCTTGGCCAGCAGCTTGCGTGGGATGCCGGTCCGCCCCTGTCGGTCTAGTTTCACTTCTGCCGCATGCGAAACCATGGAGCGGATGAAGGCCCGCGCCTCGCGTTTGGTCGTCGGCAGGCGCAAGAGCTGTTCGGCTTTCGCTTCCCACTCGGGCCGGGAGTAGGCCACCAAACAGTTGTCGAACCCACGCAGCACCACGAGCGTGTCGTCGGCTTCTGGAGGCAGCTTCTTGCGGAACTCCGCCGGCACAAAAATCCGCCCCTTGTCATCGACGGGAACCTCGTGTCTGCCAGTGAAAAACTGTGCCATTTGATGCTCATATCAAGTCAAAATTCCCGTTCCACCACTTTCCACCACTTTCCACCACATCCCAATAATACACCTATACCTACGAGACTGCAAGCATATTTTTCCTAATATTTTTCAGATAGATACGGCCATTTAAAGCTACTCTATACACTTATTTGTGTATATATCACACTTATTTGTGTGCCTCTCTATTACCGTCTGCTCTCTTTAATTTTCGTCCCTACTGCCACATTGACATAGAAAAGGGGTTGGCCATCGCGTGGTCCAACCCCCCTTTTGTGCATTCGACAAGTGTCTCTACGCCTGCATCTTCTCCATAACTCGGCGGTAGATCGGCTTACCCTGTGCAAGGAACTTGTCTTCGTAATTCGTCCGCACCCCCAGCCACTCAACATCCGCCTCCACTAAGCACGGGCTGGTTTCCAGCGCGGCGAGCATGACGTCGAAATAGTCGGCGTAATCCGTGGCTAGCCACAACTGGCCACCCGTACACAAAGTGCGCTCGACTTCGCGTAGAAATTCCTCGTTAAAGAGCCGCCGCTTGTGGTGCCGCTTCTTGGGCCAGGGATCGGGAAAGTAGATGTGATAAGCCCGCACCGACTCAGCAGCCACGAAGAATTCGACGAATTCCCGCGCATCCATGTGCGCGAACCGCACATTGCCGAGATTGCGGCGCGCGGCGCGCTGGCAGGCAATGCGCAAGTATTTGGCCGCCCATTCGACTCCGACGAAATTCACTGCGGGCTGGCGGCAGGCCGCGTCGATGATAAAGCGCCCTTTGCCAATGCCGATTTCGACCTCCACTGGCTGGTCGTCGCCAAAAACTTCCCGCCAATCCAACGTCGGATCCTGATCTGGATTATCCGGTAACGCCAAAAAATCCGTCCCGGTCTGCTCCATCAAATTCTCCCCAAAAGAAAAGGCGCTCCCTAGGTGCGAGGGAGCGCCGTGCAAACAACACTGAGATTCGAGATCAACCCGCGGCCTCGCTGTGCGAAGGCAAGCCGCAAAACTGCTCGTAGTCAATCAATTCGGTGACGGTCGGGTTGTCACCGCACACCGGGCACTCGCTGTCGCGCCTGAGCTTGAGTTCGCGGAATTTCATCTCCAGTGCGTCGTAGAGCATCACCCTCCCCACCAAGGAGGTACCCTGTCCCAATAGTAGCTTGACGACCTCGGTGGCCTGTACCAACCCGATGATGCCAGGCAAGACTCCTAAGACCCCACCCTCGGCGCAACTCGGCACCTCCCCGGGTGGCGGCGGCTCGGGATAGAGGCAGCGATAGCACGGACCGTCCCCGGGCACGTACACGGTGGCTTGGCCCTCAAAGCGAAAGATACTGCCGTCAACCACAGGCTTTTTCTGCATCACAGCCGCGTCATTGACTAAATAGCGAGTTGGGAAGTTGTCGCAGCCATTGACCACAATGTCGTAGCCGTCCATGACCTCGAAAATATTGTGCGACGTCAGCAACTCGTAGTGCGGGTGTATCTCGATACCGGAGTTGATGTCGAGCAACCGGTCGCGGGCGGCCTCGACCTTGGGCCGGCCTAGATCGGACTCGCCGAAAAGCACTTGCCGCTGCAAGTTGCTCTTATCGACGACATCGGCATCTACCAAGCCGATCTTGCCGACGCCAGCCGCGGCCAGATACAGGGCCGTCGGGCAACCCAAGCCACCCGCTCCCACTAGCAACACCCGGCCTTTGAGCAACTGCTGCTGCCCCTTCTCCCCTACCTCGGGCAGGATGAGATGCCGGGCGTAGCGCTGCGAGTCTTCTTCGGAGAGCAGGCCTCCCTGCTCGATTTCATAGCCAGCGTCCTTCCAGCCTTTGATGCCGCCGATCATGGACTTGGCGTTGGCGTAGCCCATAAAGGCCAAATCGCGTGCAGCCAAGGCCGAGCGGTTGCCCCCGGCGCAATAGAGCACGATTTCCGCGTCGCGATCTACGGTCACGTCTTCTTCGATGTTGAGTTCCAAAAAACCGCGTGGGATCAACTCAGCCCCGGGGATATAGCCATCCATGACTTCTTCCCGCTCGCGCACGTCTATGAGGTGAACCGGCCGGCCGGCTTGGAGGGCTGCTTGGACCTCAGTCGGAGTTACTTCGGCGATTTCGGCCTTTACGCTCTCTAGTAGTTGATTGGATGTAAAAGTCATACTCTCTCCTCGATTGCTAATGCACCGTCGCGCAAGCGTTCGACCTGCGCAACGGTGCGGTCAATGGCAAATTCTACTTCTGCCATAGTATTAAAACGTCCCAACCCAAAGCGCAGAGAAGCCCGCGCCAAATCGTCGCTGACGCCGATGGCTCTGAGGACGTGTGAGGGCGCGGCCGTCCGCGATGAACAGGCCGCACCCGAAGACAGCGCGATCTCGCGCAATCCCAAGAGTAGTTCGGTTCCGTCCACTCCTGGAAAGCTCACGTTGAGGTTGCCCGGCAATCGCTCTTCCGCATGGCCATTGACGACTAAAGGGCCGAGCGCGGCCACCAGCCCGGCACACAGCCGTCGCCGCATTTGAACCAATCGCGCCGCTTCCTCGGTCATCTCCTCGCGCCCCAACTGACAGGCACGCCCTAAACCGACAATGCCCGGCACATTGAGAGTGCCGCCACGCAGGCCGCGCTCTTGCCCACCGCCCTCGACTTGGGTCTGCAAGCGCACGCGCGGCTTGCGCGAACGCACGTAGAGGAAGCCGACGCCCTTGGGGGCGTAGAGCTTGTGGCCAGAAGCCGAGAGCAGGTCAATGCCGAGCGCTTCCACATCGAGCGGTACCTTGCCGACGGCTTGGGCTGCGTCGCAGTGCCACAAGACGCCGCGCTCGCGGGCCAGCCGCCCGATTTCCTCCAACGGCTGCAAGACCCCAATCTCGTTGTTGGCGGCCATGAGCGAGATAAGGGCCGTCCGCGGCGTGATGGCCACCGCGAGCTGGTCGAGGTCAATCTGACCGCTGCGGTCCACAGGTAAATAAGTTACCTCTACCCCTTGCTTCTCCAAGGTGTGGCAACACTCCAAGACGGCCTTGTGCTCAGTGGCACAGGTGATGATGTGCGCCCCAAGAGGCACCATCTGAACCGCGCCTTTGATGGCCAAATTGTTGGCCTCTGTAGCTCCGGCCGTAAAAATGATCTCCTGAGCGCGCGCGCCGATTAACCCGGCCACTTCTTCCCGCGCCTTTTCGACCGCGTCGGCGGCGGCCAAACCAAAGGCGTGGGGCTTGCTGGCCGCATTGCCGAAGTGGGTGTCGAAGTACGGCAACATGTCCGCCAAGACGCGCGGGTCAACCGGCGTGGTAGCCATATTGTCCATATAAACTGGAATTTGCACAGCCCGTCACTCAGGCGCTGAAGGACTCACCGCATCCGCAGGTGGTGCGAGCATTGGGATTTTCGATCTTAAAACCCGCCCCCATCAATCCGTCGTGGTAGTCGAGCGTCACGCCGTTGAGATAGAGGCTGCTTTTCATGTCGATGAAGACTTTGACACCGTCGATCTCAAAGACGTGGTCCATGTCACCGGCGCTTTCCTCGAAATCCAGCTTGTACTGGAACCCCGAACACCCTCCACCCATCACGCCCACGCGCAGCCCGTGCCCTTCGTTGCCCTGTTCGCTGAGCAAGTCCTTGATCTTCTCGGCCGCGGCTTCCGTTATAGTTACCATTTTATGTCCCTTCAAGATTCGTAAATGGCGCATTCGATGAGGTCGGGAACCTCGTCGTGCCTCCGATAGACCTCGCAGTGGTGGCAATCCCGCTCAATGACCTTGACCGTACAGCAAAAACAGCCACTGAGAATTTCAATGGCCCGTCGGTTTCGCTCCTTCATAAGCGAGTACTGGCGAATGCGCTCGTCGATTCGGCGCTCTTGCTCGGTTAGGTGCTCGACGAGCACGCGCGCCAAGCCACCTCCAGATTCGTTACCGTGCTTTAGGTTGAAAAACGCGCTGATGTGCTCTAGTCCGAATCCCAAATCCTTGAGGCTTTGGACGATTTGCAAGCGGCGCAATTGCGCTTCCGAATACAGGCGAAACCCGCCTGCAGTGCGCTCCTCTGGCTCGACGATTCCCAATTCTTCATAGTAGCGAATCGTGCGCGGCGTGACCCCGGCCTTGGCGGCCAAATCCCCTATTTGCATGGAGGCATCCTTCGCTGCGAAGTTCTGGCAAGCAATGTAGCAATGTACTTGACGTGAACGTAAGTGTCAACGAATCGACAACGGACCTTATTTCTATGATATTTAAACCAACATCTCCGAAAGAGCGAGTATCCCAAGTCTCCTAGGCAACTTTAACCGTTCCCTAGCGTCTGAGTGGACATTGATTCTACTGCACAAAGAGTGAGTATCCCTGAGGAGATAACGCACAATGGTCACTCGCATTGCATTCTGCCTAATCTGGCTAGCCACTCCACTTGCGGCTACTACAGTCCAGCGTTTCGATTTGGCGGCTCTGACCGCTAACGCCGAACGCATTGTCGTCGGAGTCTGTAGCCAAGCCCAGCCCCAATGGGTGCGCGGACAGATCTATACCCGCTATGTGTTCTCCGTTTCCCAAGCCATTAAAGGACCAGCGATTTCGCAACTGGAATTGCACCTGCCCGGCGGCCATCTACAAGACACTGTTACCCGTATCATTGGCATGCCCATCTTTGCCCCCGGTGACGAGGCTGTGCTCTTTCTCACCGCGGCGAACGCATTGGGACACTCCTGGCCGGTCGGCCTGGCCCAAGGACACTTCGCCATCAAGCGCAGCATCGCCAACAAACCACGCGTCTTCCAAGAGCTAGACGGCCTCACGCTGCACACCAAGCCGCAAAGTGCGCCCAAAAAGACGCCGCTCGACGAACCGGTCCAAGGCATGCCACTCGACCAGTTTTTGGCGCGGGTGCAAGCCTTGACCGAAGATCAAAGCCCGGAGACGCGCGATGCGCATTAGCGGCCTGCTACTTGGCGGCCTGCTCGTCGCCATCCCCAGCCACAGCTTTCTCATCCAGACCGTTGAATCCCGATTTGGCAACCAAGTCCAGCAGACCTGGCGCCACCCCGACCGCATCTCCTTCGCGCTCCACGCTGCCGGTTCCGACGACCTATCCCCCACTCTGACCCATGCGTTGATACGCGAAAGCTTTCAGGTCTGGAGTGACGTAAGTACGGCGCGAGTGGACTTTGTCGATCAGGACACAACCCGCAGCGTCCCAAGGCAAAGAGATGGGCGCAACCTGATCTACTTCGACGAGACGGGACGCTACCTAGACGCCCCACCCGAAACCGGCGTCATCGCCATAACCCGCATCCGGTCTCATTTCGAGACCGGCCATATCACGGACGCGGACATCATCTTTAACGGGCGCGACTTCCGCTTTTCCGCTGGTCTATTTGTTCAACCCGGTAATTGGATAAATCTCAAAGACGTAGCCGTCCACGAAATCGGCCACCTGCTTGGGCTTGAACACACCCCGCTCGATGGCCCTCCAGATATCCGCCCGACCATGAACCCCTTCAACCACAGCGACGACTCCGGCGAAGCGCAAAGCCTCGAACCCGACGACATCGCCGGCATCAGCTTCCTCTATCCGGCCATTGGCTATCAAGCCAGCGTCGGCAGTATCGCCGGCCAAATCCGCGACTTCGACCAACAGCCGCTCTTCGGCACGCATATCAAGGCGGAAAACCTCGACACCGGTGGGCTGTTCAGCACTGTCTCGGGTGCCGAACCAAGTGCCGCCACGGTCGGGCACTACCGGCTGCACGGCTTGACGCCGGGGCGCTATCGCTTGAGTCTCGCGCCCATTGCAGGGGCGATTAGCGAAGAGAACTTCGGCGGTGTTTTCACTGATTTTGTCACTGGATTCCCCGCAGAGTTCTACGACAACGCCCGCGCTGACACCTACGCCCGCATCCTCGACCTAAGCACTGCCCAACACATCGACGATATCGATTTCATCACCGATTTTGCCGTGCCCGGCTATCCCTTCGTAGTCCCCATAGCGCTGGTCACCAACACCCCAGATACCCAAGGTCCTTATCCAGTGCGCGTCGCAGTCCGCGATGCCGCCAGCGTGTGGCTCCTCTATCAGATTGACGGCGGGAGCGTCCAGCACTTGCAAATGCAGCAGCAAGACAGTCTCTTCGTCTCCCAAATTCCCGGCCAGCACGTCGGCGCGCGCATCGCCTATCAGATCGAAGCCCGCGGTGCCGATGGCAAGGTCTCGTATTTTCCCCATGCGGACGCTTGGCTCGACTTCACCGTCGTCGAACTGACCGGAGCCCCGCTGGCCTTTACTGCCTTGCGCGGCGACGACGCCATCGGCGTGGTCGATACGGGCACCCGCCGCGAGCTAGCGCGCATCCCCGTCGGCGACGAACCGATCCAAATGATTCTAGCCGGTGACCAACTCTTCGTGTCCAATCTCTCCTCGAACGACCTCCGCATCATCGACACCGCGACCTTCCAGGTCCAAGCGCACATCGAGACCGCAATCCAGCCCCTCGACTTAGCCCTCGCGCCCGACGGCAAAACGCTCTATGCGACCAATTCGGGTACGAATGCGCTGACCATCGTCGATGTTGAGTCGGGCCAAGCGCGCACCGTTGCGGTCGCCGACGCAGGTGAAGGGTTGTACGGCATTGCCGCCACCGCCGACAAGATATTCACCACCGACATCGCTGGCAGCCAAGTCCTCGTCCTCTCGCCGCAAGGCCGCATAACCGGCCGCATCCCAGTGCCACCAAAACCGCGCTCGCTCGCTCTTGCACCCGACGGCAAGACGCTTTACGTAACCAGCATGGACACGGGCCGCTTGACCGCTATCGACGCCGATGACGCAACCGTCGTGCGCACCATCGACTTAGACGTCAGCGGCACCTTTGCCATCTCACCCAGCCCGGATGGCCGCAAGCTCTATTTGACCGCTCACAGCGAAGGTTCCCTTCTAGTTGTCGATGTGACCAGCGGAACTCTGCGCAAAAAGCTCGCCATCGGCCGCAATCCACGGGCCATTGCCTTTTCGCCCGACGGCACGCAGGCGTACGTCACCAGTTCCTTCTCCAATGAGATCCACATCGTCGATGCCGTGCGCGACTCCGTTGTCGGCCACTACGCAACCGGCCAGAATCCACGCGGCATTGCACTGGCGCAGCCAGTTTGGCCCGTGGCCATAGCCCAACCGATCCACTTCGCCCTTGCGCCGACGTTCCCCAACCCCTTCAACAGCTCGACGCAAATCACCTACACACTCGCTGCCGACATCTTGGTAGAACTGCGCGTGTACAACGCCCTCGGCCAAACCGTGCGCACCCTTTTGCACCAGTATCGGGAAGCGGGGACGCATCAGATTCATTGGGATGGAAAGGACGATCAAGGACGAGCGCTGGCCAGCGGTACCTACTTGCTCATAATGCGTGCGGGCCCGGTCCGCCAAGGGACGAAGATGTTACTCCTGCGCTGATTCTACTGACTCGATAAACCCATCGACGCTAAAATAGCGAAATCCAGTATCGCAGAGCATGGTCACCAGACGGGCTTCTGGGCCTAGGGCACTGGCCACCTGCAAGCTAGCCGCCACATTGGCCCCGGACGACGGCCCCAACAGCAATCCTTCCTCGCGAGCCAAGCGGCGGGTGTAGTGAAAGGCCTCGTCGTCGTCTATCTGCACGATCTGGTCAATCAGGTTTCGGTCGAGGACTTCAGGGACAAAACCCGCGCCAATCCCCTGAATGCCGTGCAAATCGGCCGCGCCCCCTGAAAGTACGGGCGAGCGCTTAGGCTCGACCGCTACTAGGCGCACGTCTGGCACGGCCTGCTTGAGCACCTCCCCAACGCCGGTTATGGTGCCACCAGTCCCCACCCCAGCGACAAAGGCGTCTAACTCGCCTCCGGTGGCCGCGAGAATCTCCTCGGCCGTGGCCCGACGATGGGCCTCCGGGTTGGCCGGGTTAGAAAATTGCTGCGGAATAAACACTCCCTCTGGATCGGCGGCCTTGAGCTCTTCGGCCTTGCGGATGGCCCCGGCCATGTCTTCGGCTGCGGGCGTCAACGCAATCTCCGCGCCGTAACTGGCCATGACCTGCCGCCGCTCCAAGCTCATGCTCTCGGGCATAGTCAGCACCAGTCGGTAGCCTAAGACGGACGCGACGAGAGCGAGCGCGATCCCGGTATTGCCGCTGGTAGCCTCGACGATGGTCATGCCTTTTTTGAGCCGGCCGGCTGTCTCGGCGGCACGGATCATGCTGACGCCGATGCGGTCTTTGACGCTGCCGGTTGGGTTGCACGCTTCGAGTTTGCCGTAGAGCTGGCTGCCGTTGGCGGGCGCGACGCGGTAGAGGCACACGAGGGGCGTGTCCCCCACTAACTGCAACATGTCGTCTGCGATCTTGCGCTTGCTCATCCCTCGGCCTTCAGCTGCTCCACCAAGTCTGCGGTCGTAGCTAGTGGCCGCGAGCAGGTCGCGTCGCGGCACACGTACGCCCTGCCGCCGACCGCCAGCTTACCCTCCAGTAGCGGCAACGCAGCCTCGGCTTCATCCGCCCCAACGCCAGCAGCTAACACGACTTTATTGGGCACAAAGCACCGGTGCAGCGCGGCTGCAAAAACACGACATTCGGCTTGGTCCCCTACCAAGGCGACCTCCGTGGGCTTAGCCAAGTAAAAGTCGAGGGCACAGAGCATCTGCGCTCCAGCAGAAGGAGCGCGGCGCAATAGCTGCTCGAAGAGAACGAGCGTTTGCTCGCCTTGCTGCCACAACGCCTGATCGCCCTTCATCGCCCCCAAGCGCAAAAGGGCTAGCGCACCCAACGAGTTGCCCGAGGGCGTGGCGTTGTCAAATGGGTTCTTAGTGCGTACGATCAGGTCGGTCGCCTCAGCTCCCGCATAGAAAAATCCCCCGTGTTCCCCATCCCAAAACCGCGCGATCATCTCGGCAGCCCAGTGATCGGCTGCGGAAAAAAAGCGCAACTCGAAACTCGCCTCATACAGGTCGAGCAGGCCGTTGATCAAACAGGCGTGATCGTCCTGATAGGCCGGAATCCGCGCCTGACCATCCTTGTAAGTGTGCAGGAGACAGCCGTCGCAGACCATGCGGTCTAAAATAAAGTCGGCCGCCTCGACAGCCGCTTGCAGGTAGCGATCCTCCCCAATAACCTGATAGGCGCGGGCCATCGCGCTGATCATCAGCCCATTCCAAGCCGTCAAAATTTTGTCGTCGCGCTCGGGGACAACGCGCTGTTGCCGCGCCGCAAGCAGTACCTCGCACCCGCGCTCTACGACTTGTGCCAGCCGCTCCGGCTCTACCTTGAGGAAACGCGCAACTCCCTCTAGCTCGTTTTCCACGTGCAAGATATTGCGCCCGTGCTCAAAATTGCCCTCGGGCACAACGCCGTAATAGCGGGCAAAGAGCGCGGCATCTTCTTCGCCTAACAGATCCTCAATCTCCTCTAAAAGCCAAGTAAAAAACAGGCCTTCCTCGCCCTCACTGTCCGCGTCCTGCGCCGCGTAGAAGCCGCCTTCGGGCTGCGTCATCTCGCGCAGCACATAGCCAAGGGTGTGCTCGACGACCTCGCGGTAGAATTCGTCTTGAGTCGCCTGATAGGCTTCGAGATAGGTCCACACCAGTAAGGCGTTGTCGTAGAGCATTTTCTCGAAGTGCGGTACTAGCCAGCGCTCATCCACTGAGTAGCGGTGAAAACCTCCGCCAAGTTGGTCGTACATCCCTCCCGTAGCCATGCGCTTGAGCGTGTGCTCCGCGATTTCTAACGCGCGCTGGTCGCCTCGCCTAACATAGCGCCGCAACAGCAGGGACAAGCTCATGCTCGGCGGAAATTTGGGCGCGCCGCCAAACCCTCCGAATCTAGCGTCATACGTGGATTTGAGCTGCGCACAGGCTCCGTCGAGGACCTCTTCTCCAGGGATGCCGCCCGGCGTCAAAAACTCGGCGTGTTGCTGGAGCGCACGCATGAGTTCGGCAGTTTTTTCGGCGACGCCAGCGCGATTTTCCCGGTAGTAATCCGCTATCGCTTGGAGCACCCTCGGAAAACCCGGCCGCCCATGGCGATCTTCAGGGGGAAAGTACGTCCCGCCGTAAAAAGGCTGCAAATCCGGTGTTAGAAACACCGTCATCGGCCAGCCCCCTTGGCCGGTCATGGCCTGCACGGCCGTCATGTAAATCTCATCGACATCGGGCCGTTCTTCGCGATCGACCTTGATGTTGATAAAGTGCTCGTTCATGCGCTGGGCGATCTGCTCATCCTCAAAGGATTCGCGCTCCATGACGTGGCACCAATGACAGGCCGAATACCCCACGGAGAGCAAGATGGGCCGATCCGCGGCCCGGGCCGCGGCCAGCGCCTCCTCACCCCAGGGATACCAATCGACGGGATTGTGGGCGTGTTGGCGCAAGTACGGGCTGGATTCGGCAGCGAGGCGGTTGGAGTGTGGGGGTGTGGGCATTTTTTCTCACTCAGGTTTCCGTGAATATACGAACGCGGCCCAGTTCGGCAAGCCATGCCATTGCCCCAACGCAAAGGCTCTCCCGACGGCTGCGTCGGGAGAGCCTGCGGCTGTACGGGACGATGCGTTTTAGCGCATTAGCAGCATCCGCTTCGTGGCGCGGAACGCGCCGGCTTGCAAGTGATAGAAATACACGCCGGATGATAGGGTGTGGCCGCTGTCGTCAGTCGCCTTCCATTCGACGGCATAGTAACCGGCGGGTTGGTGGGCGGCGACCAGCGTCCGCACTCGTTGACCCATTACATTATAGATGTCTAAGCGCACGTCGGTAGCTTGCGGCAAGGCGTAGCCGATGGTAGTGGAGGGGTTGAACGGGTTGGGGTACGCAGCGGCGAGTTCAAAAGACGCAGGGGCGCTGGCGACCTGTTTGGCCGCCGCGTCCTCGGTGGGGGTAGCGGTGGCAGTGGTCCACGCACTGAGGGAAAGCTCCGGGTCGGGATTTAGGTTGTGGACGCGCACCCGCACGTTGTATGCTACACCGTTTTGCAAGCTGCCGATGGAATAGGTCTTTATGGGGTGGTTGGCTGGGATACGGATAGCGACCGAGATCCACGAGGTGCTGGTCGTCTTCTGGTATTGTAGATCGTAGAACGTCAGGTCAAAACCGCCGGTTTGGGTCGGCTCCTTCCAACGCAACAACAGCTTACCATCACCGGGCGTGGCCGTCAGATTGGTTGGTGCGCCCAGAGCACTGGGAACCGTTGGTTCGCCATCGTCGCCGTCGCCGGACGGTTCGCCGTCGCCAGCATCCTTGGTCGCCAGCAAATCGCCAAGGCCGGGCTTACAGACGGCTCCGTCGGCAGCCGGTTCGCCCGTTCCGGCTGCTATTTCGTCGGGCATGGCCGTTTCGTCGGTGCTGGCCATGGCCCATTCGCCGCGCGACAGATCTGGGAGTGGATTCAGGTTGTACGCCCGTACGCGCACGTTGTACTCGGCGTCGGCTTGTAGGCCGCTGATGATGTAGGTCTTTGTGGGGTGATTGGCGGACACTCGGATCGCCAATCTCCTCCACGAGGCGCTGGTCGTCTTTTGGTATTGCACCTCGTAGGAGGTCAGGTCGTAGCCGCCGTTGCGGGCGGGTTCCTTCCAGTGCAACACCAGCTTGCCGTCGGCGTCGAGGGCGACTGTCAGGTCGGTCGGCGGAGTCGGCGGGCCGATGAGGGCGTAGATGGTGATGTCGAAGCAGAGGCTGGCGGTGCGCCCGTCGGCGTCGATGACCGTGTAGCTAAACTCAGTCGCTGGCAGCGGCGTGGCCGGGGTGCCGGTAAGGGTGCGCGTTTTGGGGTCAAACGCGAGGCTGTCGGGCAGGCCGGTCAGGGAGTCGATGCCCGCTTGCGCGGTGCTGGTTTGCGATAGCCCGTAGGTTAGCGGTTTGGTGCCGTCTTGGGCGGCGGGGAAGACGAGGGGGGCGATGGCCGTGCCTTGTATGTAGAATTGCGCTGCAATCGCCTTATCGTCAAAGGACGGCGACGGTGGCGGCGGTGGCGGAGGCGGTGGTGGCGAGGCTCCCCCGCCTCCCGACGGCGGTGGCGGCCTATCATCATCGGTCAGCGTCAGGGTCGTCGAGCCGGACGTATAGCCGGTGGCGGTGCCGGTGATGCGGATCGTCTCGTCGCCTTCGTAGGTG
>JAPOYQ010000284.1:16206-18596 GCA_026706505.1 Gemmatimonadota bacterium | reverse complement strand
TGTACGAGGTGTCGTGTTCTTCATCCACGACAATCAGCCCCAAATTGTCCACCGGTGCGAGGATGGCCGAGCGAGCGCCGATGAGCACGCGCTGCTCGCGACGGCGCAAGCGCCGCCAAGTGTCGTAGCGCTCTCCGGTCGAGAGCTGGCTGTGGAGGACGGCGACTGCCTCGCCAAAGTGCTCCTTGAAGCGCCGCACCATCTGCCAAGCGAGGGCGATTTCTGGAACCAAGATGATCGCGCCGCGCCCCGCGGCCAACGCCTGCGCTGCAAGTCGGACGTACACGAGGGTCTTGCCCGCACCGGTGACGCCTTGCAGCAGGGCTGGATAGAATTTTCGAGTGTCGAGCGCGGCCGACAGGGCGTCGAGCACCTGTTGCTGGTCGGCCGTGGGGACGAGGTCCGGCGGGGTACCGCTGGCGATGTGGGCGAGGGGATCGCGGACGACTTCCTCGGTAGTCGATTCAAGCAAGCCACGGCCTTCGAGGGCCTTGAGCACGGCCGAGGAAAATCCCGCCGCGCTCAGTTCGCTGCGCACGGCCGTGGGGTGATCGAGCAAGTAGCGCAGACAGGCCGCTTGGCGCGGCGCGCGTTTTTCGATGTCGGCGATAGCGGTGTGCGCAGCCGCTTCGTCGTTTAGGAGGAAGCGGCGTTGGCTCAGGGCGCGGGGCCGCCGGTCTTCGAGTACAGGCGCAATTTCAATGTGCCCGTTGCGGCGCAGAGTGCGCATCCCCTTCTCCAAGCCTCGGCTGCCGAGTCGGCGTTTGAGGGTGCTAACCTTGAGAGAGCCGCTGCGATGGAGTTCGCTGAGTATCTGTGCCTCCATGCCGGTGTGGTGGCCAGCGGCAGCGGACGCGTCGCGCAATTGTACGAGGCGGTTGGAACTGAGTTTGACGCCTGGGGGCAAGGCGGCCATCAGCGCACTGCCGAGGGGTGCCATGTAGTAGGAAGCCATCCAGCGGCAGAGCGCAACGATCTCGGGGCTGAGGAGCGAGGTGTCGAGGATTTGTTCGATAGGGCGGATCTTGCTCGGGGGGAGGTCTCCGAGTGTGGCTGGCCCCAAGACGATGCCGGTGAGCCGGCGCTGGACCACTGGCACCAACACTAAGGCCCCAGACCGCGCTTCAGCGGCGAGTTCAGCAGGTACGCCATAGGTCAACTCGCGCGCTACAGGTGGCGGCAGGGCGACCTCTACGTAGCCTTGGATCATGGTTGGGCGTCGGGAGCCTCTTCTGTGAGGGGCTGTAAATTCGATCCTAGTATTTGTATGCCGTTGGCTGTGGCGCGGAAGCGCAGCACTTGATTGGGGTCGCCAAGCTGGCCGCCACCGAGTAATTCGCCGTCCAACCAATAGCTTATGCCGTGGGGATTGGTCGAGAGTACGACGAAGTGATCGCGGGCTTCAAAGCGGCGGCGCTCACCAGGCGCGATTGTATCCTCAAAATTTTCTGCTGCCTCATCCCAGCGAATTTGCACCCAAGTGGAGTCGCGGGCCACTAGCTCGAGAACGACAAGGGCAGAGGCGGTTTGCGCAGTGGTCACGATCGCTGAGGTGTCTGCGGTAGCGGATGCTTCAGAAGCCTCCGACTCGGTTGACGACTGGGCGAGCAGGGTGTCGTTTAGAGCGGCTGCCGGCTGGGATTCGGTCGGAGGAGAGATCGTTTGTGCCGGGGTGTCTATTTGCGTCGGGGCGGCGGATTGGGCAGGGGGAGTTGGCGGCGCGGCTATCTTATCGCCGAAGAAGTAATACGCCACAGCGAGCAGGCAGCAGATGCCTGCTACCAAGCCGATGACGATCAGCGGCGTCCGCGAGCTACGCTGGGGCTTGGGCTGCTCTAGTAAGACCGCAGAGCGTTGACGAGGTCGGGAGACCTGTCTTTGCTGTTGGTCGAAGCGGGACAGTAACGGCTCGGGATCGAGGCCGAGGCATTCGGCATACTCTTTCAGGGCTAAGCGGACGAAGACCGGCTCAACCACATCGAACCGGTCGGTTTCTAGGCCCTGTAAGACGGAAAGACTAATGCCGCTCTGTTCTTGGATTTCTTCGAGATCGAGACCGCGCGCTTGGCGTGCGGCCGACAATTCTTCTGCAATGGTTTGTTGTTTTTCTTCGCTCATT
Organism: Gemmatimonadota bacterium; assembly: GCA_026706505.1. The sequence goes on along the minus strand of JAPOYQ010000284.1, from coordinate 16,477 downwards.
TTGTGGCCTGATTGTTTAGGTCGCACCCCACTGCGCTCAAAAGGACGCAAAGACGGGCTAAGGGCAGACCAACTACATTATAATAACAACCTGCGATGCGTTCAATAAAGCGCGCCCCTAACCCTTGGATGCCATAGCCACCAGCTTTGTCGAGGGGTTCGCCGCTGGCGACGTAAGCGGCGATGTCGGCAGCGGTCAAGGCTCGCATCTCCACTTGGGTGCAAACGACTTCCTGCAGAAGCTGATCGCCGCTTTGGATGGCTAGTCCGGT
>JAPOYQ010000284.1:3651-16196 GCA_026706505.1 Gemmatimonadota bacterium | reverse complement strand
CGAGAGGCGACCGAGCATGGAGGCTGCGTCGGCTGCATCGGCGGGTTTGCCCAATATTACTCCATTGCAGCAGACGATGGTGTCCGCGGCGATGATGATGGCGTCCGCGGCGACTGAACTGGCCACAGCGCGGGCTTTGGCCACGGCCGATTCGAGTGCGTAGTCGGCCGGGATGGACGTTGCGGGCACCGGCTCTGCCACCGGACTGGGGACGACTGTAAAGGGCAGGGCGAGTTGGCGCAACAGATCGGCGCGCCGGGGCGAGGCCGAGCCGAGGATGAGTGGCTTCACGCTGGAGACTCCACCATTAAGGTGACTGGGCCGTCGTTGTGGATTTCGACCTGCATGTAAGCGCCGAAGACGCCGCGCTGGGGCGGCAAGCCTTGTTCGGCGAGCAGGTCGAGAAAGCGCTCGTACAGGCGCTCGGCAACCGGAGGTGGGGCGGCTTGGACGAAGCTAGGGCGGCGGCCCTTGCGGCAGTCGCCGTACAGGGTAAACTGCGAGATGGCGAGTACGCCGCCGCCAACGTCGAGTACCGAGCGATTCATTTTGCCTTGGTCATCGGCGAAGATGCGCAGGTGAGCGCACTTTTCAGCGCAGAAGCGCAACGCTTGGTCGTCGTCGCTAGGGCCGAAGCCGACGAGCAGGACCAAACCCTGGCCAATTTGGCCGTGGAGCTCGCCATCGATGTGGACACTAGCGTGGCTGACGCGCTGGACGAGGACTTTCACGAGCGGGAGTGGACTGTGATTACTGTGATTATTGTGATTACATGATGCGAGTTCTCAAAAATCCAAGTCTTTAAGGCTTGAGAATCGTCGCATGATTTTTAAATGTACCCCTCGCCGTACACCTGTCAACCATCCCTAGAAGCGCCGCTGGCCACGCTCGAGTTTGAGCTGCGGAATGTCTTTTAACTGCACCTTAAAAAAGAACGCCCGGTTTTTGTGGAAGGTGCTCGGCTGCACGTTGAGGGTCGCAGTCCAGTCGTGGAATTCCTTTTGCAGGGACAACAACTCGGAAGTGATGCGCTCGGTAGCTAAAAGCCGCGTCCCTGGGGCGCGCAGGTTGTAGTTGAGCGAATAATTGCAATGCCAACTCGCCAAGCTAAAGCCGGCCGCGGTCCGTATCCAAGAGCGGATAAAGTTAGGGGTCGTAGTCGTGGCGCGGCGGTGCGAGATGTAGTGGCTGAGTTGGAGGCGAGTGCCACGCCGGCGGTTGTCAATGTCGCGCATGAGGCCGCTTTCAAAGCCGAAGGATTCCCGGCCGTAGGGGCTGGAGGAGCCGAAACTGCTCTGTCCGTATCGGCCGGAAGAGCCAAAGCTGCTTTGTCCATAGGGACTGGAGGAGCCGAAACTACTCTGGTCGTATCGGCTGGAGGAGTCAAAGCTGCTGGTCCGGTCAGCGTCCATGCGCGACGCCCCGGACCGCCGCGACCAGCTAACCGAGGTCCGCACTTCAAGCTGCTTGCGGCGCGGGGCCAACAGGTGCCGTTGGTTTAGCTCGTCGTAAAACTCGTGGCGCAAGGTCAACCGCGAATTTAAGTAGCGACCTGCCTCGACGCTTAGGGTCGTTCGCAGGTCGTCTAGTTGGCGCTCCTTTTTCTCAAAGTCATAGGCCGTATAAAAATTGAACTGGACTAGGCGCACTTTGTGCTCCTCTTCGTCGCGCAGGATTTTGGCCCAGAAGGTGTTGTCGAGGCGGAAGTCCAAGCGCCGCCGGTGTTGGAGCCGGCTGCCGTCGCCGCCGAAGCCCAAGACGCCGCCGGTGTCGGCGCGGGAGGCTTGGTAGTTGAACGAGATGCTGGGTTTGAGTACGTGGCGCAGGGCTTGGAGTGGGCCGATGGATGGGTTGAAAAGGCCGTAGAAGGTCTGGCTCAAGGCTGCACGGGTTGAGAAGCGGTCGCTACGCCGGCTGCGGGTTGCGCTCTCGCGCAGGTCCTGGTCGCTCCAGCCTTGGTTGAGCGACGGACTGAGATTGAACCAAGAAAAGGGGCGATACTGCGCGCTGACGCGCCAGTTCACTTGTGCCCTAGTTTTGCTGGTGGTGTCTGTGCGGCTGCCGCTCTGCGTGTTGCGCAGGCTGGCGTTGCCGTCGTAGTAAATGCGACTGTACCAGGGGCGATTTTGGCGATTTTGGCCCCTTGGAGCTTGGCCCCAAATCGGCTTGCGGCTCTTGCGCAGGCTGAGTTCGGGCAGGACGGTGGAGAACGTCTCGGTGTCGAGGTTTTTGGTCTGGCTCGCTTTTAGGCTCAAGCTATTGCCCGAACCGCGCCAGCGCCGAGTATAGCTGAGGTTGGAGCGCAGGGTGCGATTGAGGCGGTCTTGGAGGCTCGCGCTGTTGTCTTGGGCAAAGCTGTTGTTGCTCTGGAAGGTGCCGTTGGCCCGCAGGCTCGCGTCGCGGCCTAGCTCTTGGCTGTGCCTGAATTCCAGCCGCCAGTTGCGCGAGGCCGTGCGGCCATCTTGGCGGTTTTCAAACTGGGTTCTGACGTGGCCTCTGAATCGGTAGCGCGCGGAGTAGTTGAGGCGGGCGCGCCCCAGCCAGCCCGAGCGCTGCCGTAAGTCGGCTGCGAGGGATAGGTCCCAATAGTCGTTGGGCGCGAGATAGTAGCCCAAGTTGCGCAGTTCCCACTCGCTTTGGCGTGCCCCAAATCTAAGGGTGCGTTGCCCAAAACTCGGCGTCAAAATCCCGGACTGGCGGTCTTCGCGCAGTGAAAATACGTAAAAGGGAATCCACAACAGCCGCCGCTCCTTGATGCGAAAATACACGGGTCGCGCCACGGCCATGTCGCCGGCTATGACCTTGATCCGCGGGCTGTAGAAGTCAAAGTGAGGGTGGTCGGCGTCGCACGTGGTGTACGAGCCTTGGTGGACGTGGAACTCGGTGCTGCTGCGGGTCTGGATCAAGTGTCCGGCGTAAAACCCCTTATCGCGGTGGATCTTGCCTTTGAGGATGGTTCCTTGCTCGGTGGAGAGGTTGTAGAGAATGCGCTCGCCGCGCAGGGTTTGGTCGCCTTTGCGCAACACCGGGCGGCCGACGACGCGCCCCAGCGAATCGAGGGCTGCCCGCGCTTCGACTTGGTCGAGGTCGCGGCGGAAGACGATTTCGGCGGCCTCTAGTTCAGCGCCCTTGTGCGAGACGCGGGCCTGCCCCTGCAACAGGAGCGAGTCGCCGACCTCGTAATAGCGCATATAGGTGGCTTGGTATGCAAAGCCTTGGTCTTTGTCTTGGCCCTTGGCCTGGGTCAGCAGGGAGCGGGCCTCTTGCAGTTGGGTATCGGACGCCTCGCTGTCGCGCGCATGGGCGAGGGCCAGACAGAGGATTAGCAGGACGATCATGGCTGGCGCTGGCGGAATACTTCGTACAGGGCGATACCAGCGGCCACTGAGGCGTTGAGCGAGCCGATGGCCTCGCGCTGCATGGGGATGTGCAAGAGCGCGTCGCAGCGCTTTTGCACCATGCGCCGCAGCCCCTTGCCCTCGCTGCCGATGACTAGGGCGCAGGGCTGGGCAAAGTCCGCGGTCGGCAAAGGCTGTTCGCCTTGGGCGTCGAGTCCGGCGATGAAAAGCCCACAGGCCGCGGCTTTTTGCAGGGCCTTTTGCAAGTTGTCAACTCGGCAGACGGGCAGGTGCTGGGCCGCACCGGCTGCGGCCTTGAGCGCGGTTGGCGAGAGGCCGGCGGCAGATCGGGCGGGCACGACTACGCCTTGCGCACCGAGCGCGTGGGCGCTGCGGATGATGGCGCCGAGGTTGTGGGGATCTTGCACTTGGTCGAGAAAGAGGAGCAGGGCCGGGGCCGACAGGTGGGCGAGTACGTGGTCGAAGTCCGCGTACGTTGCGGCTGCCGCGTACGCGACGACGCTTTGGTGGTGGGGGCCGGCGAGGTGGTCGAGTTGGGCCTTGTCGCGCAGGTCATAGGGGATGTGGGCCTGCCGCGCGCGGGCGAAAATTTCGTCGATGACCGGGCCGTGTGCGCCCTTGGCGATGAGCAGGCGGCGCAGGGGGCGCTCGGCGCGGAGGGCTTCAAGCACGGGGTGGCGGCCCCAAATTAGGTCGTCGGGTGTTTGTTTATCGGACATGTAATGACTGAGTGCAGGTCTAACCAGGCTAATTATAGATGTTGAGACGTCTAATTGTAAGTTTAGGATTCGGCTAATTGAAAATTTAGAGCTAAAGGAGGGTAGTCTTACTCTACTGCGTCTCAACGTAATTGATTAAAAATACTCGATATGGACAATATGGCGAGTCCCTGTTGCGCGAGATCGGCAGTTTTGGCTTTAGCGTCGAGTTTGAGCACAGAGAGCCGACCCAGCAGACGGCCATTGAGTCGGCCTTTCTCAAGGCCCACACGCTCAAACAGTTACTCGTCATCGAAGCAGACGCCGAACGGTTCCCCGGCCTGCATCCTGGGTCGGCTCTGCGGATCAAACTCGAAGTGGACACCGACCCACCCGGCGGCTTTGAGACCGAAAGCCGCTATCTGCTGCAACCTATTCCGTTTGCGGTGCGCGTTTATAGCCTGCCCGATCTGTTCGCTGGTAAGCTACACGCCATCCTATGCCGGAGGTGGCAGACGCGCGTCAAGGGGCGGGACTGGTACGATATAGTCTGGTACGCCGGTCGTCATCCACAGGTGCGTCTGAGCCATCTAGAGGAGCGCATGAGGCAATCGGGCGATTATCGGGACGAGACGCCTTTGACGCGGGGTCGCCTAATGGAACTCTTGTGCCAAGCGGTTGACCAACTCGATGTTGGGCGCGCCCAAGACGATGTGGTCCAGTTTGTGCGCGACCCGCGAACCATCGATGTTTGGTCGCGTGATTTCTTCCGCGAGGTCGTCCAACGCATTGAAATTTTTTCCTAAAGAAGCCTCAATCCACATTAATCTCAGCCGGCCCCCTCAATCCCTGCTCGATCTTGTGGCGAGGCTGCTGAAGCAACTCTCCGGCCTTGCTTGGTGAAATGAGGCCCTCGGCCAGCGCCCAATAACAAAGCCGCTCAAACCGTCGCGGCACCTCGTGCTGTCCTTCTTCGCCGTTCTCCTCCAGCGGTTCTGGCTCGTTAGAGCGCCATCCGCGTGCAAAGGTCTGGAACGCATAGGCAAGCGTCGATTCATTGATTATGCCTACTTGCTTGAAGCGCACGAGCAGCGTTGCCGCATTAACCCGGTACATCCGCTTGAGTTGGATCAGTTCTTGGTAGCCGATGGCCTTGCGGGATTCTCCGACCTCTCTGACGAGATGATCACACGGAATGAGAAAGGCTCCCGCAAAGACGTTAAATGCTTTTTCGTGGTCCACTGGAGAGTTTTTGTCGATTAGCCGGTGTGCTAGCTCGTGTGCCAGCGTAAACCGCCGCCTTTCAAGCGTGGCTTTCCGGTTTACGACAATCACCGGGACTTTCTCTTTTTGGCGTTGCCGGCGGACTAGGCAGGTTAAGCCCGACACGCGCTCCGGCAATTCGATCACCAAGACCTTGATCCCCCAATCCTCAAGCAGGGCGGTCATATTCGGGATGGGATCGATGCCGAGCTGCCATTCTTTGCGCAGATCCTCGGCGACGCTCTCGCCTTCATCTTCTTGGCGGAGGAAGCGATTGCCGAATTGCGGCGCACTCCATACCCCGCTATCCAGACCTAGGATTTCCTCAATGGTCAGGTAGCGTTGCAAACAGTCGATCACTTCAGCCGACACTCGCGCTCTTTCGCCGGCCGACGTGCCGGAAAGCTTCCGAAATTCCACCGCCTCGAGCTCTTCGACCTCTGCGCTCAGCAGGTACTCAAGGGATACGCCGAGTGTCTTGGTTAGCCGAATTAAGACGTCGGAGCTTGGCATCATCTCGCCTCGCTCGTATTTCCCAAGGGCTTGGGCGGTGACGTGGCCGTCCAGTGCGTCCGACAAACCTCGCAGGGAATAACCGGACTTTTTTCTGGCAAGTTTTAGGCGATCTCCGAACATGTGGCTCCTGACCTTGACATTTACATTTTTAAAATATATGCTATAAATGTAAACATGCTCAATCAAACCTTGCAGGATGATCTGCAAGAAATATCTATTAGGAGATTACTATAATGGCGAAACGCAATCAGCATGTCGTTCCTCACGACGGCGAATGGGCTGTCAGGGGAGCCGGTAGCCAGCGCGCTAGCTCGGTTCATCATACTCAGCGCGAGGCCATTGACGCCGCGCGCGCGATCGCCCAGAACCAAGGTAGCGAAATGTTCGTCCACGGAAAGGATGGCCGTATTCGGGAACGCAACTCTTACGGAAACGACCCGTTCCCGCCTAGGGGCTGACTATTGAAATAAGTCATTCGCCTTCTTGGTTGTCGAATTTTCGCAAACGCTGTTCCGCCAAGGCAATGAGGCTGGCATTGCCGGCCTCATATGCTAAGTCACGTGCCTTTTTGAAATCCTGTCGCGCTTCGTTTATTCGGCCCAGTCTGATCTTCGTGTTCCCTCGGTTGTAGTAGGCGTCGGCAAGATTTGGTTTCAGTTGGATGGCTTGGTTATAATCGTCGTTCGAACTCTCGATACTCTGGGGCGAGAAGTGATAGCTGGGCTTTAGACTCGGTGACGATCCAAATTTGATAAGGCTTGGGATTAATCAAGGATAACTAGCCCACAGTTGAACTTCCTCAGAAGAAACAACAGGAGTGATAGCATCGAGTTTTTCCCTATCGACCATCTCTTTTGGATCGATTGCCTTCAGCAGATTCTTCGATGATATCCAATCATTATTCCATATTTGTACATCTTCCTGACATACTAACCGACAAAGACGCTCATCGAAGTATATATTAGGATCGATTAGATAACTGACTCTCTGGAGCCATATCTTCATATGTCCAGTATTCGGAATATGAGAGAATTTCTGTAGGATCTTTTCTATGACTTTCTGCTTTTCGCATTTAGTCTCAAGAAAGCTAATGAGTTTACTCAATATTGCAGCAGAGATAGCGTACGTTCTTGGATTACGATACGCAATGTCAACTATAATGGCGATTAACGGTAATGAAAAGCCGCACTTGTCTATTTTACGAAGACGTTCGTGGTAATCACACATAGCATTCACCAAGCTTCCAGCATTAGGATATTTCATGCTATGCTGATGGATGATCAACAAGTGACTTTGCAGTTTCTTATCGATCTGCTTTCTAAGTATCCAATTAAGCTTGTCGTCTTTTATAGAAGACTGTATTACCTCACTGCTTGTACTGGTTTTTACGGGGTTCAAACTCAGTCCTAATTCAATCATTACCTCTGTAAGACATTTGAGAATGCGTTCTCCATCCTGAGGGCTATTCACAAAGATGCGGTAATCATCCCGATACCGAAGAATCTGATAATCTTTGATTTTTTGGCAATTGATTCTTTCTGTTAACGTAGTATCTGCATAGCCAAGCACTATCTCAGCTATAAAGTCCATTAAAACAGAACCTTGAGGAATACCGTTGGTTTGCCCTTGTCTCATACTCCTAATACATTTATCGATAATGTTCCCAATCAAATATTTCTCATCCCGCATTTTTTTCGCTTCTGATTTTCTGTGAAGCGCCCATGGTATTGCATGAGTGTAAAATGCAGCGTAGCAGTCTACAATATCCGTATGGATTATGAATTCGTAATCCATGGACAATTCAATTGATTTCTGTTCAACTTCCTCCCACCAATGACTTATCTGTCCGGCTTTATCTTTTTCATCTGTCAATGGTTCAACAGGTAGGCTTAGACACTTGATTTTGGCGTTATTTCTAAAATAGTGGAATCGACCGATGATCGGTTCCCAGTGCTCAGTCATGTTATTGACGAGCGAAATGTACAATGCTGGATGGATAAGCTCTAAAGGACGCCATTCATACCTTCCATCTTTGTTGTTCAGAATACGATAATTTACATCCTCAATGTCTTGCGGCAAGCAACTGTTCTGGAGATCTGATAGAGACTTTCCTTCAAGCACTTGGGTAATGCTGCTTATCAGCTCATCGAATTTAAAATATGGAGGCAGTTCAATGGTACAGTAGCTTTCTTGCTTGAGAAGAAATTCCCGTGCCTCATCACAAGATAGCTCAATGATGGAGCGCCTTTTTGCTTCGGCCATTAGAACATGTTCCCTATGTATTTTTTCTCACCTTACCCGTAAGCTCTCCGACACCAACGTAGACAATAACATATCCTGTATAGCGGCGAAGGTGCGGTCACGCTCTCACTGCGGCTCGCAGCATGGCGTCGTGCTGGTAATCGGCAAAAGTCTTGCCGGTAACGAATTCATCCAGTAAGCCTGCAGCTTGCTGGATGTCGTACAGATATTTCCGCGCTTCAAGCTGCATAGAGCAGCGTCCTAGTCTCGTCAACGCGTTGCCGGAAGAAGGGATTCTTGATGGCCGAATCGACGACGAGATCCACCGGGTGTCCAAAGAGCAATTCCAGCGCCTCCAGCAGCCCGAAGTAGGCGTTGGCGTATTCTCCCGAGGGCAGCGTTTGGAATTCAACCAAGAAGTCCAAGTCGCTTTCGCGCCCTTGGTAGTTGCCGGTGGCAGCCGAGCCGAACAAGTCAAGCCGCAGAACGCGATGACGGATGCAGAGTTGCTGCAACTCGCCGACCCGTTCCTCGACAATAGGTATCATCGGATGCGCTCCTGTTGATCTTCCCAAGGTTTACTATACAGGAACCCAGCCTCATTCCCCATTCTTAATTTTTTCTTTCCACTCATTCAGCTTGAGCAACGCCTGAAGCGGCGTAATCTGGCTGAGGTCCATGTCCCGCAACTCCGCCACCCACGGCGCGTCCGCAGGCGCAGGAAAAAGGTCGAGCTGGGGTCGCGGAGCCGACGGAGGCACGTCTGGGCTATGGATGTCCTTGGTGTCGATCTGGTCTTTTTCGAGGCGGGCGAGAATTTCTTGGGCGCGCGCGACGACTTGGCCCGGCATCCCGGCCATCTGCGCGACATTGATGCCGTAGCTTTGGTCGGCAGACCCCGGGGCTAGGCGGTGGAGGAATACCACGTGATCGCCTTCTTCGCGCACTTGCACGTTGAAGTTGACAACGCGCTCTAGGTGGCTTTCGAGTTCGGTCATCTCGTGGTAGTGCGTGGCAAAGAGGGTGCGCGGGTGGACCTCGCGGTGCTGGTGCAAGTATTCGACGATGGCCCAGGCGATACTCAGGCCGTCGAAGGTGCTCGTGCCGCGGCCGAGCTCGTCGATGAGGAGCAGACTGCGGCTGGTGGCGTTGTTGAGGATATTGGCGGCCTCGTGCATCTCCACCATGAAGGTGCTCTCGCCACCGGCGAGGTTGTCGGACGCGCCCACGCGAGTGAAGATGCGATCGACCACGCCAATGGTGGCTTGGCGCGCGGGGACGAAGCTACCCATCTGCGCCATCAGCGCGATGAGACCCACTTGGCGGATGATGGTGCTCTTGCCGGCCATATTCGGGCCGGTGATGAGCATGATCTGTGCGCCGTTGGCATCGAGGCGCACATCGTTGGGCACGAAGCTGCCCGTGCGGAGTTGGCGCTCGACGACTGGGTGGCGGCCGTCGCGGATGTCGATTAGCTGGCCGTCGTCAACTTGGGGCCGGGTGTAGGATTCGCTCTCGGCGACTTCGGCGAGGGAATACAGCACGTCGATGCGCGCGATCGCGCGGGCGATCTGCTGGACTTGGGGCGTCCAGCGGGCGGCGCGGTCGCGCAGGGCTAAGAACAGCTCGTTCTCCAGCTCTTTGAGGCGGTCTTCGGCCCCTAGGACCTTTTCCTCGTACTCCTTTAGCTCGGGCGTGATGAAGCGCTCGGCGTTGGCCAAGGTCTGTTTGCGATGGTACTCCTCGGGGGTTTTGTCGAGGTTGGCCTTGCTGATTTCGATGTAGTAGCCAAAGACTTGGTTGTAGCCGATCTTGAGCGAGGCAATGCCAGTGCGCTCGCGCTCGGTAGCCTGCAAGCGGGCGATGTAGTCCTTGCCGCCGCGGGCGATCTGCCGCAGTTGATCGACGTCAGGGTGATAGCCGTCGCGGATTAGGCCGCCGTCGGTCAGGGTCGCTGGAGGTGCGTCAACTAGGGCACCGAGGATTTCGGCGACTAACTCGCTGACGTCGGGCAGCCCCTTGGAGCATAGCTCTTGCAAGAGCGCACTCTGCGCCGGGGATAGCGCGGTGCCAATGGCGGGCGCGAGGTCGAGCGAGCGGGCGAGGGCCACCATGTCGCGGGCGTTGGCCCGCAGGCAGCAGATCCGCGCGATCAGCCGCTCTAGGTCGCCGACCTGCTCTAGGCATTGGCCGAGGGTGCGGCGGATCTCGCGCTGGTGGAGGAGTTCGTCAACGGCCTCTAAGCGGGCGCTGATTAAGGGCGGGGACTTGAGCGGCTGGGCTACCCATTGGCGCAGCAGACGCGCGCCCATGGGGGTGCGGGTGCGGTCGAGGATTTCGAGTAAGGTGTTGGCGCGGCCCCCGTCTTGGCGATTGGCGAGGAGTTCTAGGTTGCGCTGGGCCGTGGCGTCGATGAGGGCAAAGTGCTCGCGGTACTTGCGCTGAAGGCGGTTGATGTGCTCGACTGCACCGCGCTGGTTGTCGCGTAAATAGGCCACTGTCGCCCCACCGGCGCGGATGGCAGCTTCCATGTCCTCGCAGCCAAAGCCCTTCAGCGTCTGGACGCGGAGCTGGCTGGTGAGGGTTTCGTACGCAGTGTCGGCGGCAAAGTGCCAGTCCGCGAGGCGGCTGAGCGCCACGTGCGGCAGGGCGTGTTGCAGGGTGGCGACCCACTGTTCGGCGGGTCCTTCGGCGATGGGCAGCAACTCGGCTGGTCCTAAGCTCTCTAGCTCGTCGGCGAGATCGCTGTCGGGGATCTCGTCGAGCGAGAAGTCCCCGGTTGACAAATCGACGCTGGCGAGGCCGACGCGGCCGGCGTGTGCGCAGAGGCCGACGAGGAAGTTGTTGCGCTGCTGGTCGAGCATGGCGTCGGAGAGCGCAGTGCCCGGGGAGACGACCTCGACTACATCGCGCTTGACTACGCCCTTGGCCTTTTTGGGATCTTCGACCTGCTCGCAGATGGCGACCTTGCGCCCGAGCTGGATGAGTTTGGCCAGATAGCCTTCCATGGCGTGATGGGGCACGCCGGCGAGGGGCAGGTCGCCGGATTTGCCGGCGGGGCGCGAGGTCAGGGTGAGGCCCAGCAGGCGCGCGGCCTCTTTGGCGTCGTCGCAGAACATCTCGTAGAAGTCGCCCATGCGGAAGAAGAGAATCGCGTCGGGGTGCTGACGCTTAAAGTGCATGTACTGCTCCATCGCCGGCGTGAGTTTGGTTCTCGATAGCATGATTCGGGCGGGTTAGGGGGTTGGGGTTGGCAAAAATAAAAACGCGGTGGAACGATTGTTCGTCCCACCGCGCTTGGTTGTTGCTGCGGGGCTTACGACTTGTCTTGCTCGGCGTCTTGCTCGGCGTCTTGCTCGGCACCTTGCTCGGCGTCGTGGACGTCTCCCCAGCTCTCCATCTCGTCGTCCTTGTCGGCAGTGGTCTCCTCGGCGGCGACCTCTTGGACGGGATGCTCGGCTAAGTAGGCTTCGTACTCGGCTTGATCCTTGTCCTTAAAGTACTCGCGTACGCTGAGAACGATCTTTTTCTGATTCTTATCGAATTCGATGACCTCCAGCGGAAGCTCCTGCCCTTCGGCAAAGCTCTGGCGCGGAGTTTGCAACCCGTCGATAGCCAACTGCGACAGCGGCACGAACCCATCGACTTCATCGACGAGCGAGACGACGATGCCGCGCTCGAGGATCCGCGAGATCGAGCCTCGCACCTCGACGCCTACTGCGTACTGCTCGGCGAAGCGAGGCCAGGGGTTTTCAAAGGCATCCTTGTGGCTGAGCGAGATGCGGCGGCGCTTGATGTCGATTTCGGAGACGACTACGGGGATTACGTCGCCCTTTTTGAACATTTCGCTGGCTTGGCGAATGCGCTTAGTCCAAGACATATCCGAAATGTGCACTAGCCCGTCGATGTTGTCCTCGATCTCGATGAAGGCCCCAAAGTTGGTCAGGCTGCATACCGTGCCCTCGATCTTGGTACCGGGGGGGTACTTGGCGTCGAGGGTATCCCACGGATCGTCCTCGGTTTGCTTCATGCCGAGCGATATCTTCTGGTTCTCGCTGTCGATCTTGAGCACCTTCACCTCGACGATGTCGCCGATGTCGACCAGCTTGGAGGGATGGCGCACGTGCTGGGTCCAGGACATCTCGGAGATGTGGACTAGGCCCTCGATGCCCTCTTCTAGCTCGACGAAGGCACCGTAGTCGGTGATGGAGACCACCTTGCCGCGAACTTGGCTCTCAATCGGATACTTCTTCTCGATGTTTTCCCACGGATGAGCCGTTAGCTGCTTAAGCCCCAAGGAGATGCGCTCGCGTTTGCGATCGTAGCTGAGCACCTTGACCTTGATGCGGTCGCCAATGGAGACCAACTCCGAGGGGTGGTTGACGCGTCCCCACGACATGTCGGTAATGTGGAGAAGGCCATCGACGCCGCCCAAGTCGATGCAGGCACCGACGTCGGTGCTGTTCGT
>JAPOYQ010000284.1:0-3619 GCA_026706505.1 Gemmatimonadota bacterium | reverse complement strand
CCCCACGACATGTCGGTAATGTGGAGAAGGCCATCGACGCCGCCCAAGTCGATGAAGGCACCGAAGTCGGTGATGTTCTTGACGACGCCCTCGCGGATCTGGCCTTCCTCCAACACCTTGACGATCTCCTCGCGCATCCGCGCCCGCTCTTCCTCTAGCACAGCGCGGCGCGAGACGACGATGTTGCGCCGCGCCTTGTTGAGCTTGATGATTTTGAAGGGGAACTCGTGGCCGATGAACTGGTCGAAGTTCTTGACCTGGCGGATGTCGATCTGCGAGCCGGGCAGAAAGGCCTCGACGCCAAATAGATTGACGACGATGCCGCCCTTGATGCGGCGCATCAGCCGGCCCTCGACAGTGTTGCCGGTGTCGTGAGCATCCTTGATCAAATCCCAGACCCGCATGAAGTCGGCCTTCTGCTTGGAAAGCACGACTTGGCCCTCTTGATCTTCGACATTCTCCAAGAAGACCTCGATTTCTTGGCCTTTTTCAATGGATTCTGGGTCGGAAAACTCCTTGATCGGCACCGCGCCTTCGGACTTGAAGCCGATATCGACCATTACTTCGCTGGGGCCGATGGAGACGACCATGCCCTTGACGATCTGGCCCTCTTTGATGCCAGAGATACTTTCCTCGTAGAGAGCCATCAATTCGTCGAATTGGGCCTGATCGTACTCGGGCTTTTCCAACTCTTCGACGCTGACGTTGCCGTACACAGGAGCTTCTTGTTGCTCTTCTGTTGCTTCCTGCTGCTCTTCTGTTACTGTGGTTTCCTCAGTCATTTTGCGCAGATCCTCAAAAAGGTTAAGACGAAGCGCGCACTTCGCCTGGTGTGATACCGGCGCGGCCTTTCCGCGCCAGCGTTAGGCACCGCGTTGGCGAGCCAATGCGACGACGCAATCTACTTGATCTTCCAAAGTCATGCGAGTCGTGTCGATTTCGACGATCTCAGCCGCAGCGCTCGTACCTCCGTAGTCGCGCTCGGCGTCTTCCCGGTCTCGGGTTTGAATGTCGGACCGGACCTGTTTCAATGTGATGCATACTCCTTTGGTAGTCAATTCCCGATGCCGGCGGCGGGCGCGCTCATCGAGGTCGGCCACCAGGGCGATTTTTAGCTCGGCGTTGGGAAAGACCACCGCGGCCATGTCGCGTCCTTCGGCGACTACGCCACCCAACTGGCCCAATTGCTGCTGCTGGGCGACTAGGGAGTGGCGCACCAAGGGCACGTTTGCGTATGCGCCCGCCCGGCGGGTGATGTCGGGCTGGCGAATGGCTTCGCTAATGTCCTGTCCGTCGAGCAGGACGCGCCCCCGGCCAGAGTCCAAATCTATGGTCGAGGTCGCCAATAGGTTCTCCAACGCGTCCTCGTCCTCGGGTTCCACCCCACCGCGGGTCGCCGCTACGGTCACGGCTCGGTACATGGCCCCGGTGTCGAGGTGGCGATAGCCCAGCCGCTCGGCCACCCGCCGCGCCGTGGTTGTCTTGCCGGAGCCGATGGTGCCGTCGATGGCGATGACTAGCCCGCGCCGCTTCACAGGCCAACCCCGGTTTTGAGATGGCGGACCTCCTCGGGGCTGAGATGGCGATACTGGCCTACGGCGAGCGGGCCGAGGGTCAGCCCGGCAAATTCGACTCGCGCCAATTGCCGCACTGGGTAGCCGACGGCGCGGAGCATGCGGCGGACTTGGCGCTTGCGCCCCTCGTGAATGCAAAGGCTCAGCCGTGCCCGCTTATGCCAACCGCTGCTCCAGCGCTCCTCGACTTGGACCTGAGCCGGTGCTGTAGGCCCGTCGTCGAGCGCGATGCCTTCGCGTAGCCGGTCGAGCTGGTCCTCGTGCGGGTCGCCGCTGACGACGGCCTCGTAGCGCTTGGTGACGACAAAGCGCGGGTGCAGCAGCCGGTGGCCGAGGGCACCGTCGTCAGTCAGCAGCAAAAGCCCGGTGGTGTCGAGATCGAGACGACCTACGGGCACGGTGCCTGGGTGGAGGTCGGGCAAAAGGTCAAAGACCGTGGGCCGGTCGCGTGGGTCGCTACGGGTAACCAGATACCCAGCCGGTTTGTGCAAAAGTACGTATTCGTACTGGCCGGGCAAGGCGACGACCCGACCGCGGCACTCGACTCGGTCGGTACTCACTGCGACTACTCGGCCCGGCTCGACGACGATCTCGCCGTTGACGCACACGGCACCACTTTGTATCAGCGCATCGCTGTGGCGGCGCGAAGCCACACCGCAGCGAGCCAAGAAGCGATTGAGGCGCATTTGCGGCTCAGGAGCGTTCACCTTCGCCCTCTTCCTCCGCCTGCTTTTGTAGCTCGTCTAGCTCGGAGGCGAGTTGGCGAGCTGCAGTCGGTGGCTGGCCTTCGGCGAGTAGCTCTTCTAATTCCTTGGGCTTGGGTAACTCGCCCAATCCCCGCAGCCCAAAGTGGACCAAAAATTCTCGGGTCGTGCCAAAGAGCATGGGTTTGCCAATGCCGTCGGAGCGGCCAGCGAGGCGGACCATGTTGAGTTCCATCAGCGTTTGCAACACACTGGCCGAGCTAACGCCGCGGATGTTGTCGATCTCAACGCGGGTGACTGGCTGCTTGAAGGCGACGATGGCGAGGACTTCGAGACCCGCCGGCGAAAGGCGCACTTGGCGCGAGGTCTTGTGGTACTTGCGCAGCCAAGGGGCGCATTCTTGGCGCGAGGCGAGCTGGTAGCCACCGGCCAATTCGACGACTTCGATCCCGTGCCCGGCCGCTTCGTACTGGGCGTTGAGCGCGTCGATGGCCTCGCGGAGATCGCGGCCGTTGTACCCGGCGAGCAGATCGACGAGGCGACCCGGGGTCACCGGCTCGGTTGCCGTCAGCAGGATGGCCTCAATGATCGCCCGAGCCTGCGCAGGGTTGACATCGCGCGAGACCGCTGTGGGTTCATGGCTCACGGGTCTGAATAGTCCCCGCTGCGGTTGGTTGGAGTGGAGATTGCTCGATCCAGATCTCGTCGAAGGGACGCGCCTGTTGGACGCGGACGCGCTGCAACTTGAGTAGCTCTAGAACCCCGACAAAGGTGGCGATTAGGGTTTGGCGGTCGCGGCCTTGGAGCAGGTCCATGAAGCTAATGCGCGAACGGCGCTCGAGTACCGCCAACAGATGGTCGATGCGCTCGGCGACCGAGACTTCTTCTTCGGCTATTTGGTGTACTAGGTTTTCGGGCACGGTGTCGAGCACGTGCTTGTACACAGCCAATAGGTCGAAGAGCGATACGGGCCGGAGCTGGGCCGACTCCTCAACGCTGTCATCAGGGCCTTGGCGGCGCAGGTACACGTCGCGCCGCTCGTCTTTGCGCACGCCTAGCCAGTCGGCAATGTCCTTAAACTGCTGGTACTCTAGGAGGCGGCGGACCAACTCGGCCTTTGGATCTTCCTCGCCGTCGCCCTCGCCGTCGAGGCCGAGTTCCTCGCGGGGCAGCATCATTTGCGACTTGATTCGCAGCAGGGTGGCCGCCATGAGGATAAAATCGCTGGCCTGTTCGATGTCGAGTTGGTGGATGTGTTGCAAGAAACCTAGATACTGAGTAGTGATGTGGGCTATGGGAATGTCGTAGATGTCCAGCTCGTCTTTGCGTATCAGATAGAGC
>JAPOYQ010000648.1 GCA_026706505.1 Gemmatimonadota bacterium | reverse complement strand
GTTGACAGCCACTTGACGCGGCGCTTGATTCGCGCCCACGCCCGGCTCCTCGTTGACTTCCGTACCTGCATCCCACAGCCCAATCTGATCGGTAATGTCGCCGCTTATGGGGAGGCCATCGTCGGCGAACAGGGCAATGCCGGTATCGCCGGGTGACAAGAACAGGTCGTTGGATTGCACGTACATGGTGGCGAAAGACAGCCGATCACCTGGACGAGCGACGAAGGTGAATTCATAGGCGTTGCCCATCTCCATAAACGTCAATGGTCCGGGGCTATCGGCTCCTACTGGCGTGTTGAAAATCCCGCTGTTGGGGTAGAGGCCCGCGGCTAGTTCAGCGGGATTGCCGTCTTCGGCGAGGGCTTCGAGTCCCGCGCCGCGATCGGGCTGGCCGTCGGTAAAGAAAGGCTCTCCGCCTCGCTGGGCGACCCATGCACCGGGCGCGAGGAGGGTGCCGAGGTTTTCGATACGCACGGTGAATTGTGCGGCCACGCGCGGCTCAAGCAATCCGGCAATCGGATTGGAAGAGTCCGTCGCCTTACCGGCCTTATATGCAGTAGATGGGTCGGCGGTGGATGAAAGGGGATCTCGGTCTGCACAGGCGGCGAACAAGACAGCCCCAATGCAGGCAGCGTAAAGTAGTTTCATGGAAAATTCTCCTCGAAAAGGATTTGTGGATTCCTATCCGTAAAGACTCACATAGAGGCTACATAGTTTCAAGAAACGCTGTGTCCTTAAACCTGCGTCCACGCACCGCTGTTCTTGGAGGATTCTACTGCGGCCGCGACGAATTTCATGCCCGCGACGCCCTCTTTCACGCCTGGATGCGGAAAGGCTGCGGGCACGTCCCGTTCACCACGGCTCGTGCGGATGAGCCGCTCGATGGTAGTGTGGAGGTTGGCGAGGGCTGGGAAGAAGTCTTCGTGATGCCCCGAGGGCACCCGCAAGTACGAGGAGACCGACGCGGGCAGGTCGAATTCAGCGCCAGTCCAGTAGGTAATGTCGCGGCCATCGCCGTGGCGCACTAGTAGGCATTCGGCCCGCTCCTGATGCCATTCGATAGAGCCTGTGGTACCGAAGACGCGGAAGCCGTTGTCATTGCGGTAGCCAACCGCGATCTGCGTGGCTGTGATCAGCGCGGTGCCGCCGTTTTCCAACTCGCCGATCACGTTGAAATCGTCGTCTAGTACGCGGCCTTCGACAAAGGTGTTGAGCCGCGCTGAGACTCGCTCAACGGCCAGCCCGGTCACCCAAGTCGCGGAGATAAAGGCGTGCGTGCCAATGTCGCCGCCGCAATTGGAAATGCCCGTGCGCTCGGGATCGGTGCGCCAAGACGCCTGCTGCTGGCCGGTCTGTTCCAGTGCCGTGGCCAGCCAGCCCTGATGGTACCAGGAATCTACCTTGCGGACTTGGCCGATTTCGCCGCTTTGGATCATTTCCTTGGCCAGCATCATCATGGGATGGCCCGTATAGGTATGGGCCAACACAAAGGGCACTTGCTGGCGCTCGATGATTTGCGCCAAGTCTTCGGCTTCGGCCACTGTCATGGTGATGGGCTTTTCGCAGAGCACGGGGATGCCGGCCTGCAAGAAGACTTTGGCCGGCTCGTAGTGGGCGAAGTTGGGCGTGACGATGGTGACGTAATCGAGAGCTTGCTCGCCGCTTTGCACCGCCTCTAACAGGGCCTGATAGGTGGGATAACCTTGGATGCCGTAGTCGTCGGCAGCGCGCAGTGCCGCCTCTGGACTGGAGCGCAGCGCGCCGGCAACTAATTCGCGGCTGGCGTCGAGCGCGATGGCGCGGTTGTGGACCATGCCGAAAAAGGAATCGGGGCCGCCGCCGCCGATCATGCCTACTTTGAGTTTGCTCATGGAAGTCCTCCCCAAAATGTAGTATTGAAGTGCTCTCTTCTAAGTACGCATGGGGGCCTAAAACTGTCAAACGAATTGGTGCTATTTGAGTAGGATCATTGGTCGCGCTTGATAGAAGGGACCAGCGGCGAACCGAGAGAAATAAATACCCGTCGCCACGGCGCTACCCCGGTCGTCTTGGCCGTCCCAAGTCACCGAGTGCGTCCCCGCAGCCTGCGTAGCATTGACAAGTTGGCGCACCGGCTGGCCGATGGCGTTGAATACGGTCAGCCGCACTAGCGTCTCCTGCGGCAAGCGATAGGCAATTTTTGTCTCTGCGTTGAAGGGATTCGGGAAATTGGGCAAAAGCGCGAAGTCCTTCGGCAACGCGATTGGCACACCGGCCACAACGATCGCAAAGGTATCCCACCATATCGGGACGCCGTCTTTTTCGACGTGTACTGTAAACTCCACTTCAGCTCCGGGCGTGGCCTCTTCACTCAGGGTCGGGTCTTGGCCGAAGAAGAAGACATTCTTCTCGCCTGGGGGAAAGGAAACAGTACGCGAACGAGCAGCACCGCTGGATGGATGCAGCAGCGGGTTATTCCACTCGATAAAGGCGCGCACATTGGCGAGAAAGGTGAGCGGCGAGTGATTTTCGACCTGCAGGGCTAGCGGAATCCGCACCCCCGGCGCAAAGGTGCCGCGGCCAGCAGCTTCTTTGGTCTGTGCCGAGAGAAATCCCCGAATCACCAAATTTTCTGCTGCAGACATCCCTTCGACCACTAGGCCGCGCACCGAGTCAACAATCTCGTAGCTGCCGATGGGAAAAGTCAGTTCACTCGTCGGGCTTGGCTCGATAAAAATTCCGCCCCACTCCTCTCCCGGGTCCGCGGCCAGAAAGCGCGTGGTATCGGGATGGATGTGCAGGGTATTGGCAATCTGCGAGAGGGCGGCCGAGCGGATGACGAAGTCGCCGTGTACGTGGATTTCGGTCCGTTCTGGATCCAGTCCCATCTGCAGGCGATCCGATCCGGCCACCCTGATCTGGGTATTGCGGAAAACCACGAGTCGGCCTGCGGGAGCAACCGTCAGATCGCCATCAATCAGCACCTCGCCCGCCCAATGCACCTCCTCGCGCAAAACCCCACCCCAGCGCGGCATCACTACATCCAGCGTCAATCCGTCTTCATCCAGTCGCATATTTTGCAGTGCCAGACCCGTGGTGGCTTCGCTGAGTGTTGGCGTAGCCAGCGTCGAGGGGTTGGTTCCGACAGCGAGATGGCGATAGCGCACTCCATCGAATAGATCACTCGCGTCGCCGAGATTGCCACCGCGGGTACGGGCGTAAGAAGCGTCGTGCGCCCAGAAGTCGAGATTGTCGCGGCCAGCGAAGCGATCGGCCGTCTGTCCCATGGGAAAGCCGGCGTCGGCATATTGCCCATCGGCTGCAACTAGGTCGAGATGCTTGAATTGTTCGTTGTCGTTGTCGAAGACTTGCGGCCTGACGTGCCAGACTAGCAGGCCGGAAGCGGGTTGGCCGCGGTTGTAGTAGTGGGCTTCCTGACTGCGGTATTCCAGCAGCAAATATTCCGTCCACAGGGTGTTATTATTCGGCGTCTCGGCGCGCAGCGGGATCTTGTATATCGCGCCGCCGGAATACAAATCGCGCACCCGCAGATCCCAACGGTCGTGTTCAACCAAGATCAGCCGCTCGTTTTCCACGCCGATCCAACCCAATTGCTCTAGACTGCGGGCGCTGAAGGCCACCGGACCGCTGGTGCCGTCCCAGCCGTGTGCACCCCAGCCCATTAACCCCCAGCGGCCAATGCCAGCACTGTCTTCGGCCGGATCTTGGGCGGGGTTTTTAAGAGAGGAGGTGTCGAAAAAATCGGGCAGTCCTAGGCTGTGTCCGAACTCATGGGCCATCACTCCCACGGTCTGGGCGAAATTACCCGTCTTCTGCATAGCTCCTTGCGACGGTAACCCGCTGACGCGGATGGGATTGCCGTCGCTGCCAATCGCTTGGGATACAAAGGGTTTTTCGTCCAAGCCTAAGCCCGCCAACCCTATTGCCGAGCTCAGCAAAAAGCCGTTGGGCACCGACTGCATATTGATGAAGATGTAATCAACCCAGCCGTCGTCGTCGCCGGAGTTGGGTACGCCGTCGGGGCCGTCGTTGTCAAAGCGCGCCAAGTCAATTTGGGCATCGATTTGGGCGAGGATCTCGCGCGCGAAATCTCCGTAGCGACCGCGCTGGCCCGGAGCATCGGCCAAATAGGCGGATGCTGGTTGTGAGGCAGCGAAGCGTCGCGGGAGAACCTCGCCGGCGATTGCGAGCTGACCGAAGGACATAGTGTGATAGAAATGGGCAAAGCTCCCTTCGCGCTCGGGGACGAAGAGTTGATCGGCCCACTCGGGCACTGGCGTAGGCTCTTCGTCGGCGAAGCGAGCGAAGACTGTCAGGATATAGATGGGTCCAATTCGTCCTTTAGTGGACAACGCGGGCAGTCGCTCATCGGCGGCGATTTTGGCGGCGGACAGCGGCCCGTTCGGCACGTGTCCGGCGCAGAGAAATGCCTGAGCTCCGAGAGTAGAGACCGCGCAGATGGCGATGCAGCAAGCGATCAGTAAATGTCTCAAGCTAGGTTTCACCAGTCTCGTGATCTGTTTGGCCTGCTAAGAGGGGCGCAGCGTCTTATGGCACTCGCATTACTGCCGTAGGTAGCCCTTGTTGCAATTGGCCGGCGTCCAGCCCGCTGTCGAAGGCGTAGTGTTTGTAGGCCAATACTAGCGACACATCAGCTTGGCGTATTTCCACTCGGCGCGGCAGGTACAGCGCGTCCTGCCGGCGGTATTCTCCTAGCTCGCGGAGCAGGGCATCGCCCTCGGGCAGCGGGATGCTCTCGCGCAATACCAAGCCCCGGCGCAGGTCTAGCCAAGCCCGCCGTCCTCCCGCGAGTGCGACCACCGCTTGGCCAGCACCCGGATACTCGACCGGCTCGACTATGGAACCCGGTTCGACGAGGCCGAGCAAGGCATAGCGCAAGTCGCACGCCCCGAAATCCAACCCGGTCAGCGTGGTTAGCAGTCGGCCGCTCATTGGTCCTTTTAAGGGTAGGTCCATACCCCTGCCGTACACGGTCAGGCTGTCGCCTTCGAGCAGGGCCGTAAAGATGTGCGTGAAAAAGGGGCCGCGCACCTCGACGCGGAAGAGATCTGGATTGATTAGCTGCACGAGGGCCGTTCCTCGATCGCGCAGCTCGCCGCGCCGCAGTTCAATGGACGCTTCTGCCGTCAGGTCCTCGAACTGGGCGAGCGATGTCGAGGCAGCGAGCAAGGCAGCCGGTCCTTGGTCTGCATCCCAACCCTCCCGCACTACCAGCGGTGGCGCGCAAGCTAGCGCTAGAGCGCAGAGCGCGAACCATTTGTAAGCTGTCTGAAAATTCCGGGTGTGCCCCGAGCGCGAGGTATGCATCACGGCAGCAGCTTGCGCTGGACCTCTTCGTTGCCTGGCTCGAGTTCTAGCACTTTTTGCCAATGAGTGCGCGCTTCGTCCGTTTTACCGAGGGAGCTGGCAATGTCGCCGGCGTGGTCGAAGATCACGGCCTGCTCCTCGGGATCGACCTCGTCTATATGCTCTAGGGATTGTTGCAAGTAGTGCTCGGCCTGTGCTAGCTCGCCGAGGCGGAAATAGGCCCAGCCAATGCTGTCGAGGAATGCGCTGTTGTCCGGTTCGAGCGCGATCGCCTTCTCCAAGAGCGCGACCGCCTCTGTTAGCCTGATGCCTTTGTCCGCGTACATGTAGCCGAGGTAGTTGAGCGCGTACGCATCGTTTGGCTCGGTCTCCAACAGGCGTTGGAAGGTCTCCACGGCACGGTCGAAGTACTCGTCGCGGCCAAGTTTGCGCGACGCCTGCTCATAGCAGGAGCCAAGGTAAAAGAGCACGCGGCTCTTGTCGTTGGCGAGCTCAACGGCCTGATTCAGCTTTTCAAGCGCCGCTTCCCAGCGCTCTAGTTCCTCTAGGGCGATGCCCCAGTACAAAAAGGTCGGGCTGTACGCGGAGTCGAGCGAGGCGGCTGTTTCGTATTGGGCCAGCGCGCCTTCCCACTGCCCCTGTCGCCCTAGGCTGATGCCCCACCGCACGTGCAGCACGGCTTCGCCCGGGGATACTGCAAGTGCTTGGCGATAGACGTCAATGGCCTCTGCCCAAGCGTCTTGTTGCTCTAGCGCGAGTCCCCAGTACAGATATATCTCAACTGCGTCGGGCGAGTACTGAAGGCCACGCTGGTACACGGCGATGGCCTCGTCGTAGCGCCCGGTGCTCTCTAGGGCCGTCCCCCAGTACAGGTAAATTTCGCTGCTGTCGGGCATGACTTCTGCCGCTTGGCTGAGAACATCGGTGGCCTCGTCGTACTCCTCCAAGTAGATGTAGTATCGCGCTAGGTCGGTCCACTGCTCGACTGTTTGGGGCTGCATCTCGACGATGCGCTTAAAGACCAACGTCGCTTGGTCGTACTTGCCGGCCTCGGACAGAGCCGTTCCCAAGTGGTAGAGCACCTCGGCACCCTCTTCGGCGAGGATTTCCTCTAAGTCGTGCTCGGTGACCATTAGCCGCGCCAAGTGGTAGGGGACGCTGCTGTCGGGCAGATGGCCCGCGGCCTCTCGATAGACGGCGATGGCCTCGTGGCCGTGTCCCTGTGCTAACTTGAGCTCGGCTAAACCCAGCCAGGCGTCCTCGACCGTAGGATCGGCCGAGAGGATCCGGTGGTAGATGCGCTCGGCCTCTTTTTGGTGGTCAATGCGAGAAAAAATGCCGGCTATGTCTATCTCGACTGCCGTTGGCACTTGCTCTTGGGCGAGGACCTCGTTGAAGAGCGGGGCAATCCGTTCGGTTTGGCCCATTTCAAAGTAGAGATAGGCCAAGTGGCGATAGAGCGGCCAATTGTCCGGTTCGTAATGCAGCAACTTTTTGATGTGGTTGATGGCACTCTCGTAGTCGCCTTCGCTCTCCAAAATCCGAATCAACAGGCGGAGCAACCTCACTTGGCTGCCGTCCAATGCCAATCCCTTGCGCGCAAAGTAGGCGGCCATGTGGGCGTCATCGATGCGCTGATAGTTGTAAGCGAGGCGGGCGTAGATGGTGGGCGAGGTCGGGTCGAGGTCAGCCGCGTTGCGCAGGGCGACTATCGCGCCGAGGTAGTTGTGCTGGGCTTCAAAGACCTTGGCCTTGATGAAGTATTGCATGGCTTGGTCGGGACCCGTCGGCTCTGCAGGCGCTCTGTGGCTTCGCAGACCCGCACAGCCGCCCGCTACCAGCGCGAGAGCGCAGAACAGGGAGAGGGCATTTTTCATAATTGTCAACTCCCCATCAGATGATCTTTGGATCCAAGGCGTCTCTAAGACCGTCGCCAAAGAGGTTGAGCGCGAGGACGACCACGAAGATGGCCAGTCCGGGAAAGGCCATGACCCAAGGCGCTTGTAGGAGCAGTTCGCGCCCCCCCGATAGCATGGCTCCCCACTCGGGGGTCGGCGGTTGGGCACCCAATCCCAAAAAGCTCAACCCGGCCGCATCGAGAATGGCCGTGCCCAAGCTGAGCGTGGCTTGTACGATGAGCGGAACCGTGCAGTTGGGCAAGATGCTGTAGAACAGCAGCCGCGATTCGCTCGCCCCTAGCGCGCGCGCGGCCTCGACGTACGCGGCCTCGCGCACGGTCAACACGGACGAGCGCATGAGGCGGGCAAATTGTGGCACCAAAACGATGCTGACGGCGAGAATGGCATTGTCGATGCCCGGCCCGATGACGGCGACGATGGCAATGGCCAATAGGATGCTGGGGAAGGCCAGCATCAGATCCATCAGCCGCATGATGAGCATGTCGGCGACCCCGCCGCGATACCCAGCCACGAGGCCGAGCAAGGTGCCGGCGGAAGCGGCTAACGCGATGGCGACCAAGCCGATCCGCAGCGAGATGCGGGCGCCGTACACGATGCGGCTGAAGATGTCGCGGCCAAAGTCGTCTGTTCCCAGCCAATGGCTCGCTGACGGCGGCTGCAAACGCGCGTAGAGGTTTTGCGCCAGTGGATCGTATGGTGCCAGTAGCGGTGCCAGCAGCGCGACTAGAACCGCACTCGCCAAGACCCCGCCGCCGATCAGCGCGAGCCGCTGTTTGCCGAGCCGCCGCAGTTCACTGGCGACGTGTGAAAGTATCTCAAGCATGACAAATTAGCATCGCGCTACTTCGGCTCTAGAACTAACACGCCCAGTGGCGGCAGGCGCAACCGCGCCGAGTACGGCCGGCCGTGGCAGGCGACTTTCTCGGTTTGCACCCAACCGCCGTGACCCACGCCACTGCCGCCGTAGATTTCGGCATCGCTGTTGAGCACTTCGCGGTACGGTCCGGCGGCTGGCAGCCCGAGCCGGTAGTCCGCTCGGGGAACTGGGGTAAAATTGCACGCGAAGATCAGGGGTTTTTCGCCCTCGGCGCGGCGCGCAAAAGCCGCGATGCTCTGCGCAGGGTCTGAACAGTCGATCCACTCAAAACCATCGGGATATGCATCGGTGCGGTGCAAGGCCGCGCAGCGGTGATAGAGCCGGTTGAGATCGCAGAGCCAGCGATAGACGCCGCGGTGGCTCTCGTCGTCGAGCAGGTGCCAGTTCAGTTCGCGTTGGTGATCCCACTCTTCCCACTGTGCCAGTTCGGCTCCCATAAAGAGCAGCTTCTTGCCCGGGTGTCCGTACATAAAGCCGTAGAGCAAGCGCAAGTTGGCCAGTTGCTGCCAAGCGTCGCCGGGCATCTTGCTCAACAGCGAGCGCTTGCCGTGTACTACCTCGTCGTGCGACAGCGGCAATACGAAGTTTTCGCAATAGGCGTAGAGCATGCCAAAGGTCAGGTCGTCTTGGTGGTGGCGGCGGTGGATCGGGTCGCGCTGCATGTAGCGCAGCACGTCGTTCATCCAGCCCATGTTCCACTTGAAGCCAAAGCCGAGGCCGCCGGTGTCGGCCGGCCGGGAGACCTCCGGCCAAGCAGTCGATTCCTCGGCGATCATCAAGGTGCCGGGATAGTGCTCGCCGACGGTCGTATTGAGCTGTCTGAGGAAGTCGATGGCTTCGAGGTTTTCGCGCCCGCCATAGGCGTTGGGTACCCATTCCCCTTCTAAGCGCGAGTAGTCGAGGTAGAGCATGGAGGCCACGGCATCGACCCGCAGGCCGTCGAGGTGAAAGCGTTCGAGCCAAAAGAGGGCGTTGGAAATGAGAAAGGAGCGGACTTCGGCGCGGCCATAGTTGAATATGCAGGTCTGCCAATCGGGATGCCGTCCTTGGCGCGGGTCGTGGTGCTCGTAGAGGCTGGTGCCGTCGAAGTGGGCCAAGCCGTGGGCGTCGCTGGGAAAGTGCGCGGGCACCCAGTCGAGAATCACGCCAATCTCGTGGCGATGGCAGTAGTCGATGAAATACGCAAAGTCCTCAGGGGTGCCAAAGCGCGCGCTCGGGGCGAAATACCCGGTCCCTTGATACCCCCACGAGCCGTCGAAGGGATGCTCGGCTACTGGCATCAGCTCGATGTGGGTAAAGCCCAGCTCGGCCACGTGGGGAACCAATTGGTGAGCCAGCGTGCGATAGTCGAGATAGGCATCGCCGTCGCGGCGCCAAGAGCCGAGGTGCACCTCGTAGATGGCGAGGGGAGCTTCTACCCAGTTGCGTTCGCGTCGCGCGGCCATCCAGGCGTCGTCGTTCCAGGCGAACGCATCGCTCTGGCAGACGGCGGAAGCAGTGCGCGGCGGTTGCTCGGTCGCAAAGGCAAAGGGATCGCTCTTGGGCAGCACGTCGCCGGCGCGGCTGAGGATTTCGTACTTGTAGAGTGCGCCCGCGCCCACCTCGGGGATGAACAGTTCCCAGGCACCGGATGCGCCCAGCGAGCGCATGCAGTGCCGCCGACCGTCCCAGCCGTTGAAATCGCCGACCACGCTGACCCGGCGGGCACTCGGTGCCCACACTGCGAAATACGTGCCTTCGGTCCCGTCGATACAGCGCGGATGCGCCCCCAGCACTTCATAGGCTCGGTAGTGCGTTCCTTCGTTGAAGAGGTATTGGTCGTGAGGCGCGAGTTGCGGCCAGAATGAGTACGGATCGCGGCAGCAGCGCACCGTGCCCTGGGCGTCGGTTATTTTTAGATGGTAGGCAAAGGGCGTGCTGCGGCCCGTGATCCGCGCCTCAAACAGCCCGTCGGCATGGATTTTGGTCGCTGGAAAGTTCGCGCCTTGCCCGTCTCGCTCGACGACTCTTACGCTCGTCGCATCGGGCAAGAACGCGCGCACGACCCATCCGTCGTCTAACGGGTGCATACCCAAGGTTGAGAATACATCGGCGCATTCGCCGCGTACAAGGGTCTCTATGGTCTGAGGTGCAAGTGTTACCTGCATGGTCGCATTCGCTCAGCGTTGAACATGTAAGAGAAGATAGGTCAATATGGGAGAAAGGTATAGGGCGGCCACAAGGAGGGCGGGCTGGGTTGGACGGCGGAATGGCGCGATAGGTAGCACTGGTTTTTGGGAGATAGGTTATATTTTTAAAAACTGACGTTGCGCACGGGGGCTTTAGGTATGTGCTGCTTCGACTCCGCTGCACTGCGCTCAGCATGACCATAACAGGCTCCTCTCTACCTACTTCGACTATTGAATAAAAAAATCGCCACTAGCGGCTGGGGGCTGTACCCGCTCGTCGCCGCCTCGGTTCAGCGCGCGCGCTATCTAAGCGACCTCGGTCGCGCTGCCGAGACCCCGATTTTGCCCCAGGGCAATTGCCGCTCGTACGGCGACGCCTGCCTGTACGAGCGCGTCGTCTCTACCTTGCCCCTCAAGCACCTGCTCGCCTTCGATCCGCAGCGCGGGCTTTTGCGCGCGCAAGCAGGCATTACCTTCGCGGAGAT
Organism: Gemmatimonadota bacterium; assembly: GCA_026706505.1. The sequence goes on along the minus strand of JAPOYQ010000648.1, from coordinate 7,999 downwards.
CATCCGCTTTGCCCTGCCCCAGGGCTTTTTCCCGCCCGTTACGCCGGGGACCAAGTTCCCCACGCTCGGCGGCTGCATTGCTGCGGATGTCCATGGCAAAAACCATCACGCCGAGGGGTCCATCGCCGCCTTTGTCGAATCGCTGGACATGGTGTTGGCCGATGGCTCGCTAGTGCGCTGCTCGCGCAATGAGTGCGCCGATCTGTTTTGGGCTACGCTCGGCGGCATGGGTTTGACGGGATTTATCTATGCGGCGACGCTGCGGCTGAAAAAGGTGCCGTCGGCGTACATCCGGCAGCGCGCCATCAAGACGGCGAATTGGGCTGAGACGTGTGGCGTTTGCACGGAGACTCAGCATCAGTACACCTATTCGGTCGCGTGGATCGACGGGCTACAAACGGGCCGGAAGCTAGGCCGCGGTCACGTGCTGTTGGGGGAACACGCCGACGAGTGCGATCTCAGGGGCAAGCCGCCCTTTACCATCCACGGCGATGGCCGCTGGGCCGTGCCGTTTTTCTTGCCCAGCGGCGTGCTCAATGCCAAGTCGCTGAAGGTGTTTAATTCTCTGTATTACCATCGCCAAGTGCGCCGTGCGACCGACGTGCTCGTCCACTACGACCCGTACTTCTATCCGCTCGATGCCATCCGCGGCTGGAACCGCCTGTACGGCCGTCGGGGCTTTTTGCAGTACCAGATCGCCGTGCCCTATGCCGATGGCGCGGAGGTGATCGCCGACTTGTTCGGGCGCATCGCCCGCCAGGGCGTGGCTTCGCCCTTGGCCGTGCTCAAGACGTTTGGGCCGCCGAGCGAGGGCTTGCTTTCTTTTCCCATCGCGGGTTATACCCTCGCGCTGGACATTCCCTTGCGCGACTCTGGGACGATTACCTTCTTGCGTGAACTGAACAAGATCATCGTCGAGGCCAAAGGCCGCGTCTATCTGGCCAAAGACGCCATTTTGGAAAGGGAGGATTTCGCCGCCATGTATCCGCAACTAAGACAGTTCAAAGCGGTCAAGCGCAAGTACGACCCCGAATGCCGCTTCCGCTCCTGTCTGTCTGACCGCTTGGGGATTACGTGAGGGCCTTGGTTTTGGGGGCCAAGTCGGCGATTGCCCAAGCCATCGTCGAGCGCCTCGACGGCTATGACTTTGCGCTGGCCGCTCGCGGGTGTAGCGAATTGGAGCCTTTTGCCGCGGACTTGCGGCTCAGGAACTCGTGCGAGGTGGAACTGTTCGAGTTCGACGCCTTGGACTTTGCGGCGTTGGCGCGCTTGCCGCAGCAGGTGCACGAGCGCGGCGGTCCCTTCGACTTGGTCGTCCTCGCCTTCGGCTATCTCGGAGACGAACGCGCTGCGCAGCGCGATACGGATGAACTAGCCCACATCCTCAACGCCAATTTTACCGGCGCGGTCATCGCGCTGGCGCATTTGGCTAATTATTTAGAGGAAAGGGACACGCTGACTGGCATCATCGCCATTTCGTCTGTGGCTGGCGACCGGGGCCGCCAGGGCAACTACGCGTATGGGTCGGCTAAGGGGGGGCTGTCGATTTTTTTGCAGGGGCTGCGCAACCGGCTGGCCGCGACATCTGTACATGTCTTGACCGTCAAGCCTGGATTCGTCGATACGCCTATGACGGAGGGGCTTGACGGACTTTTTTTGGTCGCTCCGCCGGAGAGAGTGGCCGCGGACATTGTGCGCGCCTATCGGCAAAAGAAAGACGTGCTCTACACGCCGTTTTTTTGGCGCTGGATCATGCTGGTGATCAAGAGCATCCCCGAGCGCATTTTTAAGAGGCTGAAGTTGTGACGCGCCAGCCGTCCGCCGTTGTTCACGAACGGGAGGACCGAATGCCGCGTGTGGTGATGAAGTCCCGATACCGCGCGAATGCGGCAGTGACTTTCTCTGGGGTGAGACCGTAATCCTGCAGGTCGTAGCGATGTCGCTTCTCCTGTCGGCGTTGCTCTGCCTGTCGGAACTGCCAGTCTTCCATGGCGTCGATAGCTGCTTGTTCCAAGGTCCAGCCGAAATGTTTATAGATGCTGCGAACTACACCAAACGGATCCTCGATCAGATCGACGTAGTTCACGTCCATCCAGCGGTGCTCCAATTCGGGATGGTTTTCCCGGAAGCGCACGCCCCTGTCCATCATGCCGCTCATGAAGTCCAACTGCTCGGCACCGAGGCTTTCTCGTGACTGTGGATCGCTGATAATGGAGCGGGCTCGTTCCACGAAGCTATTCCATGAACCCATGAATTGGACAGGGCTGCGGTGAGTCTGAATGAAAAGGGCATCGGGATAAGTTTGGACGAGATTTTCCAATTCCATGAGATGAATGGGCATCTTGAACAACCACTGTCCCTGATGTTGGAGTTGGCGCTGACGGCGCTGCCAGGTCAAGTGCTGCATGATGCGGCGGTGGTGGGCATAGGAATGCCGTGTACCGTTGACTTCCAGCCATCGGCCGAATTCCGGAATACGGAATCGAACCGTAGATGTCCACGAACCAAAGACCATTTCCAAGATGGGAAAATCCTCAGCCGGCTCGTCGATGTCGAAGTCGTGAACCCCCTTGAAACGCTCCCTGACTTCAGACGACCCAAGCCTCTCCTTGACGTGCGCCCGGCGGGGGTCCTCGGGTGTGCCCCCTATGGTGGCATATGCCTCTTTTGAGAGAATTGGAGCGGCGTACTCGTAAACACGTGGGGCCCAAAACCGCTCATCGCGAGCCAATAGACGGTGCAGAAAAGTGGTGCCGGTACGGTTGATTCCAACAATGAAAACCGGGCAGGTGATCTCCTCCCGTTCGATTTCCGGACGCTGCCGCCGTTCACGAGCGAAGGCGGCGTTGTTTCTCAAGAGACGGCTGAAGTCGTAGATGACACCAGGAAGGTTTTCCTCCAACTTCATGAAATCGGATGCATTTACAGCTCGAACCAATTGCTCCAAATTTCGACGCAGCCAGGTGGGATAGGCCCGGTCGAAGGAGACGCCGTGATCCTCGGCATAGCGCTCGGCGCGAGTGAGCAGGCAATTGAAATCCAAGCGGCCGTAGGAAATGGGATGGGGCCATTGCCACGGGTGGGCCATGACCCACCGGTAGGAGTGTCGAAGCTTGGTAAACACGCCCGGCCAATTGATCGGGTGCGGACAGTCTTCCCGGAGAGCGCGGTCTGAAATGGGCAACCTGTCCTTAGGTTTATCCTGACTAAACCAATACTTCGCAAAATGATCGAGCACCGCCCAATGTCCGTTAAGCGGTGAGCTCTCGCTGGCTTGGCAGACGCGCTTGAACGACTCGTAGGGAACCTCGGGCAAATAGGTCCCGAAATCGGCGAGTTCGAGTTCGTAAGTATCCAACTGCGGGTTGCAGCAATGGTAGATGGTGAAACGCCTTCGGGGATTCAAGGAGATGGCAGTACAGGCTCGACTCAACGTATCGACCGACTCGTCGTGGGCGGATCGAAAGGTGAATTCTTCCGGCATGGTTTCGGCCTCTAGCACGGCAGCAAATATATTCACCGCCAGATCGCTTGCCCGGACGAAACCCGTACTGGAAATATTGGTATGCGGCAGCCGGAAAATCGCCAAAGGCATTCCGGCTTGCTGCGCAAACAGAAGACCCTGCTCGGATGTCAGCTTGCTCCATGAGTAGCCAAGTAAACCGATGGGGAACCGTCTCTTCATCTCTGTAAGGTCAGGCTGCATCTGGTGGTCGATGCTGCTGCGCTTGAATTCATGCGCGAAAGCGAAAATATACTGCGGGAATACACCCATGGTTGAAGCGTAAAACAGGTGCTTGAAGCGCGTGCGCAAACACAATTCGAGTACGTTGCGAATGCTGAGCGTATTGAGCTTGCGTATGGCGGTATAGGAAGTAGCAAGACTTATTTCGGCAGCAAAATGGTAAACCGCATCAATCCGCTGGCATAGAGCTGCGAAATCTGCTTCGCTCAAACCGAATCGGACCTCAGCGATGTCGCCGACCACCACGCGAATGCGCGGCGCGAATTCCTCATCCCAGACTTCAGCATGCTGCAGGGCATCGCGCAGGCGCTCGAACCCGTGCTCTGCATGGTCGGCCCGGACGACGCAGTGCACTATTAGGTCGGCATGCTGCTGCAAAAGGTCGTGCAGGAGGAAACGACCGATGAATCCGGTCGCCCCTGTCAGCAAAACCTCGCGAAAATCAACCGGGGACACCGGAGCAGCCGGCGATCCCTGACTGACAGATGTATGGACGAATCGGCGCAGGGTATCGACGTCTCTCTGGCAATGCGGTGGCAAAGATCCAACAAGCGGGGCCACCGCCGTGTCGGCAACGGTTTTTTCGGTCATGTTTCCTTTCCTTAAAATCGTGCAAATTCGGATTTATTTGTTACATCGCCGCCAAGTGTTCTGCCTGTGCATTCACGGCGAATCGGAAAGTCGCCAAAGCATGTTCAATTCCATCTTCATTGTAGCGAAATTCATTGGGTATTGATTCGTAACGCGCATGGACTCGCGTGAACAACGCTTGCCTCTGGTTGCTGAATTCTTCCCCATCCTGAACTCGTGCTTGCTTGAACATCTCCAACTCGGCAGACAGAAATTCCTTAAAGCCATAGATAGCATTCTGCTGACTGGTGATTTTTTCAAAGTGGTAGCCTAGGCCAGCTAGACGGATCGCTTTCGAGAGCATTTGAGGATGATTCTTGGCCACTTTGGCGATGAAATTCATATAGGCGGGAACTTGATTGGCAGAAAGCCGCCCGCGCACACCCATAAGCTCTGCATAAATCGCGTTCTTACTCCTTGGTTTCAGCAGATGCGGGACTGGCTTGAGGTGCTCAAACAACGTCAAGCAGCGCTTGAAATAGTTCTCGAGCGTCGAATCATAGAGCGTGGCGGTCACGCGTCGATATCCCTCAATCAATATCTTGGGATCCATCTCTGGCTTGAAGTTCAGGGTCATAGCGTTACCCCCGATGGAAACCTCCAAAATCCGGTTTTCCGACTTTAGACGATTGTACATATCCGTGCCCTTCACAGCAGTCAACATATAGATTGGGGCCACGGGAATGCCCACCTTTTGGATAAACTCGATCTGGGCATTAAACACACCCTCATCATCATCATCTAGGCCCAAGATGAATCCTCCCTGAACCTGCATCCCTTTCTGCTGGATTTTGCGAACGGCATTGAAGAGATAATTCTCTTCCCGCTTGCTGATATTCTGCGGTTTCTTGGTCTTGAGCAATGCCTTGGGATTGGGGGTTTCAATGCCCAGAAACACAGTATCGAAACCCGCTTCGACCATAGCATCCATCAATTCATCCATGCGGGCGAGATTCACACTCGCTTCGGTGGTCAATGTAAAGGGATACCTATGGGCCCTTTGCCAATCGGCGAGCACCGGCAGCAGATTCATCGCATCTCGCTTGTTGCCGATGAAGTTGTCGTCAACCAGGAAAACTTGACCTCGCCAGCCCAACTGATACAGCAATTCAAACTCGTTCACCATCTGATCAGGGGTCTTGGTGCGGGGCACGCGACCATAGAGCTTGGTGATGTCGCAGAATTCACAGTCGAATGGACACCCACGCGAGAACTGCACGCCCATTATGTCGTAATTCTTCATATCGATGAGGTCAAAGCGTGGGACAGGCGTCTGGGTCACATCCGGTTTGCGCGGCTCCCGATAAATCGCTTTGGCCTTACCGCCTTCCAGATCTCGCAGGAACTCTGGAAAGATTTCCTCAGCCTCATCTAGCACAAAATGATCTACGCCTTCGATCTCATCGTGAAATGTGGTGGGGTGGGGTCCCCCTGCTACCACGGGAACGCCAGCCTGATTACATCGCTCGATAACCGCCTGCAGAGAGACTCGCTGAACGATCATGGTGGATGTAAACACCATATCAGCCCACTCCAAGTCCGACTCCTTTAGGGAAGTCACATTCATATCCACGACGCGGAGGTCGTATTCCGGTGGAAACATCGCGGCGATAGTGAGCAGACCCAGAGGTGGAAAGGCCGCCTTTATTCCCACAATCTCCAGAGCAAAGTTTCCCCCCCAGTAGGTTGGTGGATGTTCGGGATAAACCAGAAGAGCATTAGGCATGGCAAAATTCCCTCTATCCCTCTAGCGCACAGGGAAGGTGCTCAATTCGGCACCGTCTCCCTGCGGAAAGTGATCTGCGAGTGTGTTGGCGAAAGCCGATGGTGCGCGGCGGACGCGCTGCTGGTCGGCAAGGGAGTCGGCCGCTAGTTCGGTCGCATCCATCTCGGCTTGGTCCTCTTCAGCATCCTTCTTGCCGTGGATGATGTCCTGAGCCAACGACAGCGAGGAGGCCGTAGTCATCAATTCGAGGGCGCTGACCTGATAGTTGAACTGCATGCGGATGAACCCCCCCAGTTCGGCGACCGAGATCGACGTGAGTCCGAAGCTGGACAAGGGTTCCTCCACGCCACCTTCGTCGTGGCCGCACAGTTCGGCGACCTTGCTGGCGATCTGATCCACTACGGTGTCCAGCGTAAGTTGGCCGCCGGTATCGACCGCGAATGCATCCGGGTTGTTAATCACGCGTCCGGTGCGCATGTAATCGGGCGAGTCAACTGTCAATGGTGGGCGGGCGAACAGGGCGGTGATCAGGTGATCCTGGTCGTCCATGCTGCGCATGGCGTAATCGAGGTTGGTAATGGCGAAATCGGCGCTGATCGGCGGAATGCCCGACGACCGCGTTATGCGCAGGACGTGCAGATTGCGCGAGGCCATGCCAGCCTCGGCGACCGCAGCTAGGTTGTAGCACAGTGCGGGCAGCCCTTGGCGGCGGCGGAATGCCGCTAGCCCGTCCACAAACCCGTTGGCGGCGCTGTAGTTGATCTGTCCCGGGTTGCCCAACGTCGAGGCGATGGAAGAGAACAGCACGAAGTGGTCGAGGGGGCAGTCGGCCGTTGCCAGATGGAGATTGAGGGCTCCGCGCGCCTTGGGTGCAAATACCTTGGCCAGCGATTCGTTCGTCAGGTCGGTTAGCAGGCAATCGTCCAACGTGCCCGCGAGATGGAATACGCCCTTCAGCGGCCGCTGCAATCCGGCGATACAGCGCTGGACGTCCGCCTCTTCGGCGACGTCGCCCTGGACGATGTCGATGTCTATCTCTTCTGCGAGGTACCACAGAGCACTGGTTTTCCGTACCCAGTCCGCACTGCGGCGGCGCTGCGGGTCGCGATCCAGCAAGGTGAGATGACGCGCACCAGCGGACGCCAGATAGGGCAGCAACAGCTTGCCGAATCCGCCCATGCCGCCGGTGACTAGATAGGTCGCGTCAGGGTCGAGAAACGGGCGCAGATCGACAATCGGGAGTGAGTGATCGCTCGGTTCCCCCGGTGCCTGTAGGACCAGTTTCCCGGTGTGCTGGCCGGTGGTCATCAAACGCAGTGCTTGGGCATAGTCGCGGTAGGAGAAGGAGGTGATCGGCAACGGTGGCACGGCACCTTGCTCCAGCAGGTTTATGCACTCCTGCGAAAGTTCGTGCGCCAGCACTGGGTCGTCGCTCATCATGCGGTCGATGTCGATCGCTGCAAAGCGCAAGTTCTTGCGGAAGACGCTCAGGCTGAGCGCGTTGTCGGAGTAGATATCGACCTTGCCGATCTCGCAGTGCCAGCCGCCCGCCCGCAACGCCTCCAGACACAGCGTGATGTGGCGGCCGGCTAGAGAGTTCAGTACCACGTCAACTCCCTCGCCGCCGGTCGCCGCCATCAGTTCGTCGTACCAGTCGTAGCTGTGCGAATCGAACGCCGCGCGCACGCCCAGTGCGCGCAGTTGCTCGCGCTTGCTCTCACTGCCGGCCGTGGCGTAGATCTCCGCTCCTGCGTGCTTGGCTAGGGCGATGGCCGCTTGGCCGACGCCACCCATGGCTGAGTGGATGAGGACGCGCTGGCCCTTGCGCAGGCGGGCAAGATGAATCAGCGAATAGTACGCGGTGACGTAAACCGACAGTACCGAAGCGGCCTCCTCCA
>JAPOYQ010000356.1 GCA_026706505.1 Gemmatimonadota bacterium | reverse complement strand
GCTATACCCTCGGCGAGTTGTTGTACAATCAAGGCGACCACCAAGCGGCGTACGACATCTTTCGCCAAATCGAAGAACAATACCCCGGCACTCCGGCTGCTGACCAGGCCTCCGCCATGTTGCCCGAACTGCGCGAGGCCGTGGCCTACGGAGATTACGCCGCTCTAACCGACAGCCTCAAAGCCGCGTCCGAACTCAGCGACGCCGAGGCGATTCGCTCCCTAATTCCCCGCTTTGAACAGGTTTGGCGTCAATTCCCGCATACCTCCAGCGGTATAGCCGCCCGGGCCAATATCGGGGTTTGCCATCAGAAGTTAGGGGAATGGCAACGGGCTGTGGACGTGTTTGACGCCATTCTGAGTGCGGCCCGGGAAGACAGCAGCCTGCTCGCCCCCAACATCCGCGCCTTTGTCGAACGCCGCCGCGCCACCATTGCGAGGAAACACCTGTGAAAGCCTTGCGCTCCTCGGATCCGCTCGCCGTTCTTGCGGCCAATCGGCGCTTGCTCTACTGGGGGCTGCTGGTCTCCCTAGTGCTGCACCTGATCTTTGTCGCCTTGTACTTTCGACCCGTTGAACAGGCCGAGGAAGAGGTCGCCATCCGCCTCGAATGGCAAGAATTGGACACGCCGCTGCTAATTCCTCCCCCCCAGTTGAGCCGGGAATTCGCCTTTAAAAAGCAGGTTATCCCCGAGGGCACCCCCATTATATCCGTGCAGCGGGATCAGACGGCCACTGTGGTGGGTGGCTTCAGTGGTTTGGGCGCTCAGCTAGACCAGGCTGTCGCGGGTCGGCGTTGGAGTCGTACCCGCAGTGGCCACGACTTTATCGCCGACATGGGTGCCCAAGGCATGGGTTTTGGGGTGGTGGGCGTCCCTCAGTTCGAAGCCGTTGAAATGACCAGTCTGAAGGAGCCGGAAAAGCGCATTGACATGCAGGCGGAATTCCTCGATCTGGACGCCATTGACACCGGCAAGTATCGAGGCATGGTCATTCAGGATCCGGCCGACAAGCGCAACATCCAGGGCTTTGTGTACTTGGGGCTGGCCTGGGGCAGCATCCTCCAGCCCTCGCGCCAGCGCTCGATTTCCCAATTGGTGAGGGCCATCAACCAGTACACTCGCATTGAGGCCCGGGTCATCGACCAGATGTTCATCGACTCCCAAGATCTGTTCAAGGCCCCCTTTGTGTACATCACTACCCGCAGCGCGTTTGAACTGACCGAGCACGAAATTGACAATCTGGGCAAGTACCTGCGCAACGGCGGTTTTCTGGTAGCCGACAACGACCGGCCCGAGCTGGAGTACGGCCCGGCCGAGGCCTCGCTGCGGGACATGTTTAAGCAGGCCCTAGGCCGCGACGCCCGCTTTGTGCCCATCCCCAACGAGCATCCGCTCTACCACGTATTTTTCGACTTTGACGATGGGCCGCCCCCTGGAGGCGAGGAATTGTCCGGGGGCAATTTCCGCAGTTCGGTGTACTACTTGGAGGGCATTTTCCTTGGCGACCGACTGGTGGCGGTGTATTCCGACAAGGGGTACGGTGCCTTCTGGGAGCGCGAAAGCGAAAACGAACCGCACCTGAAACTGGGAGTCAATATGGTGGTCTTTGCCCTAACGCAGAAGGGCTCCATCGCCCAGCAGCAAATCGATTTTTACAATCAGGCGCGCTGAGCACATGCGCATTTCGCTCGCTGGCCACGCGCTGTGGAGCGCCTTGCTGCTCGCCGGCTGCACCCTCCTCTATCCGCCGCGCTACGAGCGCGTATCGCTGCTGATGCCCCGCGCCGATTTAGGGTCAGGCTATACTCTGGAAGAGGACGAGACTGTCGCCTATGCCGTGGAAGGGCTGCGAGTCGAGGTGCGGTACATGACCGACCGCGCCCTAAACGCCCTGTGGCCGCAGGAGTCCTCGCAGGGGCCGCATTCGTACAATGCCTATACGTACGGCGACTACGTCGATCCCCAGACGGGGTACGTGCGCAATCGCTTTACGGTCTTTGCGGTCTCCGTGTACAATCTGGACTTTCCCAAGGTGGAGCTACAACCGCTGCAGAGTCGGCTCACGACCAACCGCCGGGGAGAGGAACTGACTCCCTACGGCATAGCGACCGGCTCGGCGACCCATAGTTTTGAATCCTACTATCGCGCTCGGAAAGGCGTCACCGGCAATGAGGACTACCGCTTTGACATGCGCATGGGGCAGGTGCGCACCAGCAATTACGGCGTTGGGGAGAAAATCTACAAAGGCGAAAACTACAGCGGCTTTATCGTCTTTGAGCCGCTGGTCGACGAGGTGGAAGAGGTGCGCTTACACATCCGGGATTTCGTCCTCAAATTCAATGCCTTTGACCAGCCTTTGCAGACCTTTGATATGGACTTTCGCTTTGTCCGCCAAATCGAGCAAGCGGCGTTGGTCGATCGGACCCAAGCGGAAGCTGTACTCGCCACCACACAGGCGCGCTTGCAGGCACCCAGCGAGGTGAGTGGCTATGCCTCAGACGATTTGGCGCGCGCGCCAGAGACCATCGATGCGTTTGTCCGCTCCCAGCTCGACGCGTTCAACCGCTGCTTTGCCGGTGAATTCCAAGCCGGCCAAGCTCTGCCGGGCAGTGCGACCATCCGCTTTGTCATCTTGGCCAGTGGTCTGGTCGAAAGTGTCCAGCTCCTCGCTTCGACCGTGGACAGCGACTCTGTGGGCGATTGTTTGGTCGAGCAGGTTAAACGCTGGCGCTTGCGGCCCTCGGCCAGTCTTGACCTGCGTGCGGTCGCGGATTCGGTCGCTGGAGTCCAGACTCCTGCTCCTAGGCACGACAAGGTTGTGGCGACCTGTTTTGTCGAATTCGCGGAGGCGGAGCCCGACTGAGATTACTCTAAGATTTCCACCCCGGTGTTCATCCTCCCCAGTACATAGGTCCGGCCTTCGGTAGGTGCCTCCAGTTCTATCGCGAGCCTAGGCCAGGCTTCTATCTCTAAACGGGCCGCGCCTTCCCCTTGGCTGAAAAGCCGCACTACGGCCCGTTCCTCCAAACGCAAACCCGACCACAGCACCCCCTCGTCCTGCACGGCCGGCCCCGTTAGATTCATCACTTGGCCGGCGTCGAGAAAGTCGCGATAGCCGAGCATTTCGTCGTACACGGCGACTGCATCGAGCACTTCAAACAGCGCGATTTCCTCGTACCCCTCGCGCCAAGCGTTAAAAAGCTGCATGCCGTCGATGCCGCGCAGCCACATGTGCCGCAGGGCCTCGCGGTACGCCTCTCGGGTCATGTACGGGGCCTCGTCCTCCCGATGGTTTACAATCGGGCACCAGCGCGCTACCCAGGGAAAACTGGCCACTTCCGGTCCATAGACTAGGCGATTGGCTGTATCGCCGGAAATTTGCCGCAGCAGATTGTGCATGTGGAGTTGGTTGACGTGGCGCTGGTCTAGGAGGTAGTCGTCTTGCCACGCTGTTTGCCAGAATTTGTCGTTGCCGTACGCCACGGGATTGGTGGCCGTAAACAGCGGGGGGATGCCCGGCGGCAATGCCCGGTTGTTGACAAAGTAGAGCAAGGGCCTGGTCTGAGTGGAATACACAGTGTGCCAGTTGGTGATGGAGCACAGGGGAAAGATTTCGCGCACTGGCCCGGCTAGGTATGCCCCGTAGAGTTGCTGGTAGTGCCGCCAGTAATAGGCCCAGTACTGGTCTTCGTCTGCCAGCACTTCCGGCGGCAATTGCACCCGGCAGCGCTGGCAGTGCGCGAGCTGTTTGAATAGGTGGCTCCAGGGATAGGGGTCCCCTTCCCAATCCATCCACACTGCATCGACCGTAACCCCGGCTGCTCGAAAGGCACCCAGGGTATCGCGCACTTGGTCGGCCATGAGCTCCCAGCCCTCGATCATCTTGGGACAGGCCCCGTGCCACGATCCCAAGGCTCCTCGTCCCGCCATTTTATAGTGGTAACCGGCGTCGAATTGGTGCGCCCAGGCACTGGAATCAGCGGCGAGAGAATAGGGCCAAGCCCCGGCATTGCCCTGCATGAAAATCACCGGCGACCCAGCCTCCTGCAGAGCTTTGGCCGCGTCGATCATGCTTTTGTCCAAACGCAGATGCTGCGTTAAGCCGCGCGCCAACAGCATCTGGATCTGATCCGCGGCCAGTGGCGCAAAACCCACGCCGTGCCACATGATCATGGGCCAGCGGTCCGCCCGTGAATGTCGGAGGGGCGGTACCTCTTTTTCGACTACTTCCAGCCAGGGCGTCGAAGTCAGATACGCGGTTTTGGCTGGGGCGGTCGGCTCTACGCGCCCCGGGACATCGGCACCTAGGGCGAGCGCGCAAACGGCTATGACCAGCAGGGCCGACAGGATTTCTCGATTGATTTTTTTCATAGCGTTTTCTCCCTTGGGGAAAGTCTAGCGAGAGCTAGGGAGTATTGTTGTATATACTACACGACAGTAATCTAATGGATGTTAGGCATGGGCATCTAGGTATAAGATGCTTCGACTCCGCTTCGCGGAGTTTATCTTGAGCGAAGCCGAAAGGCTCAGCATGACCGGCAAACAGAGTGCTAGCACCTGTCATGCTGAGCGTAGCGAAGCATCTCATACCACTTCTACTATCGCGTACGTAGGTTGTATCTTAACAAAAGCCACAACGAGACACTCCGATAGCGGTCTTCTATTGTGAGCAAATCCTTCTTTATTTGGAGCGGCACTTGCCTCTTTGTCCAACGGGCCGACGCCTATGTCGGTCCCGGTGCCGGTTTTGTTCTAGCCAGCGGTTTCTGGACCCTCGCCGCCCTCGTTCTCGCCGCGCTTGCCATCCTGGTCCTGCCAGTCCGCTTGCTGATTAACTGGCGTCGCGGCAAAAAAATTGCAGCCCAAGCAAGCGCCGAGCGCGTGGTGGTCATCGGCCTTGATGGCCTCGACCCGCAGCTAGTGGCCCGCTGGATGGAGGAAGGCCGGCTGCCCGCGTTTAAAAAGCTGGCCGAGCAGGGGACCTTTCGTCCTTTGCAGACTACCTTGCCCGCCATTACACCAGCGGCTTGGTCGGCTTTTGCCACGGGGGTGGACGCTTCTAGGCACCGCATCTACGACTTTATCACCCGCGATCCCCATACGTACCAGCCCGTGCTGTCTTCGGCTCGGATCAGCGCCTCGCGCCGAAGCCTGAGGCTCGGTCCGTACCGCCTACCCTTGGGCAAAGCGCAGGTGCGCAATTTGCGCCGGAGCCAGTCTTTTTGGAAGGTCCTGGGCGACAACCACGTCTCCAGTTCCATTGTCCGGGTGCCCATCAGTTTCCCTCCGGAAAAATTCGCGGGGCTTCTACTCGCGGGCATGAGCGCGCCAGATCTGCGCGGTACTCAAGGAGAGTGTACCTATTTTTTTAGCGGACCCGGACCTCAAGACACCTCTGTGGGTCGCTGCATTCGCCTCGAACTCGAGAGCGGCAGAGTCAGCACTAGTATCCCCGGTCCCGCCAACCCGCTGCGTCCGGACGGCAAAAGACTAACAGCCGACATGGATCTGGTCATAGACCCGGCCGCTGAGTCGGCCACGCTGGCGATCGGAGGCGAAAAAATAGTCCTGCAAAAGCGGGTCTATTCTCCCTGGATAACGCTCGCCTTTGCCGCTGGCCCTGGGGTCCGAGTGCGCGGCCTGTGCCGCTTCTACCTGATTGAAGCCGAACCGCTCAGACTGTATGTTACCCCCATTCAAATAGACCCTACTCATCCCCACCTGCCCCTTTCCCATCCCCCGTCCTATGCCCCCTACCTCGCTCGACGCTTGGGCAAGTTCGCCACAGTGGGCTTGGCGGAAGACACCGATGCACTTAATGCCGATTTAATTGACGAGCAGGCTTTTCTCGACCAGACCTACTTACTCGACGACGAGCGGCAGGCCATGTTTTTCCACGCGCTCGACAAAACCCCCAAGGGCCTCGCGGCCTGCGTCTTTGACAGCCCCGACCGTATCCAGCACATGTTTTTCCGCACCCTAGATCCCGATCATCCGGCTAACCAAGGGCGGGAAGTCAACGGCTTGGCCAATACCATTCCCGATATGTACGCGCGCATGGACGACCTAGTGGGCCGCACGCTAGAAAAGATCGACTGCGCTAAGACCGTGTTGATGGTTATTTCCGACCACGGCTTTTGCACCTTTAAACGCGGCGTCAACCTCAATACGTGGCTGTGGCAAAATGGGTACCTGTGTTTGCACGAGGGCTGCACCCAAAGCGAGGAGTGGCTGGCCCAAGTCGATTGGAGCCGCACCCGGGCTTTTGCCCTGGGCCTCACCGGCCTATTCATCAATCTTAGGGGCCGCGAAGTTAGTGGGATTGTCGCCCCTGGGACGGAATTGCGCCAACTCAAGGCCGAACTGTGCTCCCGCCTCACCGGTTTGGTGGACCAGGAGACGGGCGAGACGGCCATCAACAAGGCTTGGGACACGGAGGCTTCTTTTAGCGGTCCTTATACGGACGATGGCCCGGATCTGCTCATTGGGTACAATACCGGATACCGCGCTTCTTGGAGCGGGGCCAGCGGCCAAGTGACCGAGGCCGTCTTTGAGACCAATACCCGGCCTTGGAGCGGCGACCACTGCGTGGATCCGCGGCTGGTGCCCGGCGTGTTTTTCTGCAACCGCAAAATAGGCATTCGCAATCCCCACTTGCTCGATATCCCTCCTTCCATTCTGGGTCTCTTTGGCATCGAGTCGCCATCCTACATGCAGGGTCGAGATGTGTTCGCCCCGGCCGCTGGGTCCAATGCCTAACGCCGCTATTGCCATCGTCCTGATCGGCCTCCTGTCTTGGGCTTGGGGCTGTCGCTCTGGCCCTCCGTCGGATCGCCTGCTGGTGCTGGGCATCGACGGCATGGATCCGCAGATTCTGCGGACGTTGATGACCGAGGGCCGGATGCCACACTTTGAGGCCCTGGCTCGGCGCGGGGGTTTTGCACCCTTGCAAACTAGTGCGCCGCCGCAGAGTCCGGTGGCGTGGTCGAGCTTTATTACCGGCTTGGATCCACAGGATCACGGCATTTTCGACTTTGTCCATCGCGACCCAGCCTCTCTGACTCCCTTTTTGTCCACCGCGCGCCGAGGGGAATCCGGCCAGCTAGCGTTGCAGCGCCGGGGTCGGCCCTTTTGGGAAATCCTCGCCGAACGCGGTATCCCCACGACCATTTTCAAAGTGCCAGCCAATTTCCCTCCCTCTCGGTCATCGGAGAATTTTGGGGGGCTGCCGTTTTTCTCTCCCTGCGCCGTGCGCGCTTTCTCGGGCATGGGTACGCCGGATATGTTGGGGACCTACGGAACTTGTGGCTATTACACCGAGGGGCCGTACACTGTGCCGGCGCACCTCGAAGGCGGGGGCACCAGTCTAGTGACTGGGGGAGAATTGGTCGTTCCCGGCGGCAAAATAATCGGCGTCCAGTTGGAAAGCGGTTGGGCGCAACTGCCCATTCACGGTCCGATGCTAGACGAAAAGCCGATGCAGACCCATTTTGCGATTTACCTAGATCGACAGCACCGGATCGCCGAAATTGTCCTCGGCCAACAGCGCTTGGTCCTCCAGTCCGGCGAATGGAGTCCGTGGATTACCATAGACTACGGGCGCAAGCCCTACAGCTTGGAACGCCTGCAGGGCATTGCCCGCTTTTATCTGCGGGCCGCAGCTCCCTCTATGCAACTCTACCTGACGCCGGTCAATATTCATCCCGGCAATCCAGCCATGCCCATTTCCTCCCCTCCAGAGGCCAGCGAAGAATTGCACCAAGCTCTTGGCCCACACTATACCCAAGGCATGCCCGACGATACCAAAGCCCTCGAAGCAGGTGTTTTTGACTACGGAGAATTTTTGCGCCAGGACGCCTTGGCCTTTGAAGAACGCCGCCGCCAACTGCGCTATGAGTTGGGACGCTTTGCGGCCGGCGTGCTCTTTTTTTACGTCCACAGTCTCGATCAGGTCTGCCACATGCTCTGGCGCGCTTGGGCGCCCGATCACCCGGGCCACCGAGCGGAATTCGCTCCGTACCAACAGGCCATTGCCGATCAGTACGTCGCCATGGACGATTTGCTGGGCGAGGCCGTCGCCATGCTGGGGGCAGACGCGGATATCATCGTCCTTTCGGACCACGGTTTTGCCGCGTACGAGCGCTCTTTCAATCTCAATTCTTGGCTGGTGCGGGAGGGCTATCTCGCCTTGGCTCCCCAAGTGTCGCTGGACCAAGCCCAGATCCTCAACGAGGGCCACATGCGCTGGGAACAGACTCGGGCCTATGGCTTGGGGCTCAATGCCCTGTACATCAATCTCAAGGGCCGCGAACAGCATGGGGCCGTGCGGCCCGAGGCTCGGGAAAGTTTGCTCAGCGAACTGAGCCAGAAGCTGCTCGCCTTGCGGGACCCGGCCGACGGTCGGCAGGTGGTAAAAAAAGTCTATCGCCCGGACTCTGGGGCCGATTCGGACTTGGCACCCGACTTGATCATCGGCTATGCGAGAGGCTATCGCGCTTCGGGCGCCACGGCCATTGGCCAATTGGAGAGTGCGGTTTTGCAGGATAATCTCTCTCCTTGGAGTGGGGATCACTGCATGGCGGCCGAAGAGGTGCCCGGCGTTCTCCTGAGCAATAAACCGCTGAAGCCCATCCCACACCATCTGCGGGACATTCCGGTGAGTATCCTAGCGCACTACGGTGTGGCCCCGCCGGCCGCCATGTCGGGACATTCGATTTGGGAGGATTAAATGGCGCTTTTTAAACGAAAAATTGTCTTGGAGGACGAGCTTTGGCAGCGCGCTCAAGCCCACGTCGAAAAGGTAGGGTACAGCAGTGTGGAGGAGTTTGTCATCCACTGCATTGAGAAGGAACTCGACGCCCCATCGGCTGCGGACCAAGCACAAATCGAAGAACGTCTCAGGGGTTTGGGCTATCTGGAGTAGGACATGCAGGCCCTTGTTCTCTACTACAACCGCTTGGCCAACTATGCGTTCGACGCCTGTATGGCACCCTTGGCAGCGCTGGGGAGATGGGCGGAGATCTTCGGTGTAGCGGCTGTCTTGGGGATAGTGGTTTCGCTGATATTCGCCGCACTAGTTCGCAGAGAACGCCTGCGCCAAGTCCGCGACGAGTTGTGGGCCGCCCTTTTCGAGGTCTGGCTCTACCGGCGCGAGCCTTTGTTGGTCTGGCAGGCGCAACTAGCATTGCTCAAGGCCAATTTGCGCTATAGCAGCATTCTTTTGGTGCCTCTGGTTCTTTCTTTGCTGGCCAGTGCTCCCTTGTTGATACAGTCCCACTACCGCTTTGCCTTTGCGCCCATCCCGAACGGAGCTGAAACGCTGCTGACCGCAGTACTGGCTCGGCCTTCTGCCGATGTGGCTCAAATGGACTGCAAACTCGAATGGGTCCAGGGAGTGGGTGTGCTGAGTCCCTCGGTGCGGGAGCCGGCCCTACACCGTCTAGTCTGGCGTCTCCGACCGGAGGGATCCGGTGAACACGTACTCCGCCTCACAGGCTGTGGGCAGACCGTGGAATTTCCTCTGTACGTCGGTGGCTTTGCGGGGAGTATAGCCCCGGCGCGTCAGGTCGGCGTCTTGGCCCATTTTTTTGCCCCACGCGCGCTGCCTTTAAAAGACGATTCTAATTGGGGCCGTATTTACGTCGAATATCCCCACGCCGGAATCGAACGGCTGGTTTGGTTGACGGTATGTTCCCTGCTCTGCGCCTTTGTCGTCAGCCGGTTAGTGAGCAGGTATCGGGACCATCGAAACTCACGACCTTGGCAGATGCACTAACTCGCCAAGTTTTTCGCGGAGAATTTTTATGAAATACGCGGCCATCCTGTTGTCGGTTCTGTGCTGTCTAGCCATCCCGGTTTCGGCCCAAATAGTCCACGTGTGGGATCTAGCCGATACTGCTCAGACGGGCCAATTCACAGTGTACAACCCCGACGTCAATGATGCCGAATTCGGCACTCCTATTACCGCCGGTGATATTGATGGGGATGGGCACGACGATCTGGTGATTTCGGCCATGGCTGGCGATGGTCCCGCCAATGATCGCTCCAATGCCGGCGAAGTGGCCATTTGCTTCAACACCATACCTTCGGGGGGTGGCTTGGATTTGGCCGCCGACTTCGGTGATGTGGTCACTCTATATGGCGAGGCCCGGCGCGACCTTTTCGGTATCAAAACCCATGTGGCCGACCTCATGGGCGACGGGCGCGCCGATCTTTTGGTGGGCGCTTTTTACGCCGATGCCCCCGATCGCTCCAACGCCGGCAAGCTCTATATTTTTTCGGCTGAACTCATCGCTCGGTTGCGGGCCGCAGGGAGGCGCTTGGATTTGGCGCAACGACCTTGGCCGGAGGGGTTGATTACCGTTATCGGCGCTGAACGCGACGACCGCTTGGGGGTGTGGATGACCGCCGGGGATTTCGACGGCGATGGCCACCGAGATGTGGTGGTGGGTGCCGACCGGGCCTCGGGGGCGGCGGGAGCTGTTGAGGCGGGACGGGTGTACGTCCTCTACGGACCGCTAGATTCGGGCGCTACTATCGATCTGGCGGCTGTGGAACACCCCTTGAGTATCATCTACGGCATCGATGCCCTAGACCACGCTGGTTCGACCGTGGTCGCTGGCGACTATGACGGCGACGGGTACGACGACATCGCCATTGGCGCGGCGGCTTTCGGCACCTTGCGCAATGCGTACCATCGCACCGGCGGCGCTGGGGATGGCCCCGAAAACCAGCGCGAAAACGCCGGGGAAATGTACGTGGTGTACGGCGGTCCGCAGCGGCGCGCGGCCATTGATTTAGCCGGGAATCCACCCGCCGATCTGACTGTCATTTACGGTGCCGATGGCGGCGGGAATTCGCCCGACCGGCTGGGCGAGGAAATCGTCTTGGCCGATATCGACGGCAACGGCATCCAAGACCTATTCATTGGCGCGTACCGGGCCGACGGTCTGGGCAATAGCCGCATCGACGCCGGCGAGGTGTACGTGGTATATGGCGGTCCCCAGCGGCGCGGACAGCGGCTGGATATGGCTGCGCCGCCGACCGACATTACTGTTATCTATGGTGCCCGCCCCGATGCCATTACTGGCGACGCCGTAGCTGCCGGCGATATCCACGGCGACGGGTACGACGACCTCTTTATCGGCGTGCCCGGCGACGAGGGGCCGCTCAAGCGGCGCTTCGCTGGCGGTTTCGCGGTGTTGGCTGGCGGCCCTGATCTGCCGCACGAGATTGACTTGGCCGACCCCGCAGTACCCGTCGTGTGGATTCAAGCACCCGATCCGATTGATTTTTCGGCCTATTGGGGGGCCAGCGGCGATATGGATGGCGACGGGCGGGTGGACGCCATCCCCAACGGCATGGCCGGTGACGGGCCCGACAATCGACGCGAGAATGCGGGGGAAGCCCACATCATCAGCGGTGCGGCACTGTCCCGATATTTGCCCGGCGTGGTCGTCCCCACGGCCGTGGAAGAGGTGGAACGAACCATCCCTGACGAGGCTGCTCTGTTGGCCAATTACCCCAATCCGTTCAACAGCTTCACGCGAATTCCCTTCGTCCTGCCGGTTGAGGCGGATTACGACTTGGCTATTTACGGGGTCGATGGCCAATTGGTGCGCCGACTGACCGGCGGCCGGGGGGTGGGTCGCTACCTAGCCGGGTGGGATGCCTGCAACGATCAGGGGCGTCCGGTGGCCTCCGGGGTCTATTGGGCGAGTTTGCGCGTCGGCTCCCAACTGTACCGGCAGCCACTGATGTATATCAAATGATGAATTTATGGGCGAGAATTTGCGGTTTCGGCTAGATGATTGGAAATTGAGGACGTATTCGGAGCACTTACAGCATAGCGTTTGCCATGAGACCAAATCCGACGGAGATGAAACATGGATACTGAACTCATTCAATCTGATCCCGCCGTCATGATGGGTAAACCCGTCGTCGCGGGAACGCGCATTACCGTTGAGTTGATTCTGGAGAAACTCTCCGCAGAAGAGACAATCGACCAGATCCTTGAGGCTCATCCTCGTTTGACTAGGGAAGGCGTTCTGGCAGCCTTGAGTTTCGCCGCTCAAGCTCTGCGAGCTGATGTAGTGTATCCAACTGTTGAGCAGAGTACGTGAACCTGCTGGCGGACGAAAGTGTGGATAAATCCATCGTTGACCGCTTGCGGCAGGATGGTCACACCGTGCTATACATTGCGGAGTTGGATCCAAGCATTGATGACGAGGCTGTGCTACATCGGGCCAATCAGAATAGTGCCCTGCTGATTACGGCAGATAAAGACTTCGGCGAGCTCGTTTTCCGTATGGGACAGATCCACACGGGCGTCGTACTCTTTCGCTTGGCAGGTTTGTCTCCAGAAACAAAGGCAGGGATTGTATCGGCTGCGTTTACTGACCGAGGCCACGAACTGCTCTCTGCTTTCAGTGTCATTTCGCCGGGAATGGTACGGGTTCGCTCGCGAGCCGGAGAGCTTGATTGAGATAGGGAGTGCTGTATGCTACACGATGTTGTTTCTGCTATCTATCGAGGTGACCACCTAATCGAGCTAGAGTTCGATAACGGCCAGCGCGGAACCGTTGATTTCGCAAAGTATTTGGAGAGGCGAGGTGTATTTGAGCGATTTAGGGATCTCGAGTTTTTCCATAGCTTCGCTATCAACAAAGAGCTTGGGATTCTGACGTGGGGCAACGAGATCGAGATAGCACCGGAGACCTTGTATGCGGAGGCTACAGGGTCTCCTCTTCCTGCATGGATGAATCCGGAGCAAGAGCCTCGGAAGAACTAGAAAAAAATGCCTTCTATTTCAAAGAGTAAGTTGAAAGCTAATATACTTCGCATCTTTCGCGAGATTGAAGAATCCGGCGAAGAATGGATTGTCACAGATCACAATCGCCCCGTTTTGCGCATTCAGCCGATTGCACAAAAAAAGACTGTGGAAGAGGTGTTCGGAGCGATTCAGGGCAAAGTTGTCTATCGCGAAGACATCAATACGCCGACCATCGACGAATGGTTTCCGGATGATTGGGACGAGGAACGCGTCCAACGTCTCCTTCAGCATTACGAATCTCAAACGGAGGAAGAGGCCGTGGCGGAAGATGAGGCCGTTTGGGAGGACACAACGCAAACAGTGATGAAAATCCCCAAGGCGTTGGTCCCTTCAGTGAGAGCCCTTCTATCGCAACACGCCGAGTGAATTCGTGATCAAGAGCGAATATCTGAGCTAGAATTCGATTATAGGGTTAATTCACTATGTCACAGAACTCTTCTAATTCTCTCATAAACTTGGGGAACCTGTCGAAACCGGCTAATACCCTGATCAAGAAAGTATCGAATGCGGTCGGCGGATTTTTTGCGCCGTACCAAGTTAAGAGAATGGCCAAAGCTGAGGCTGAGGCTGCAATGATAAAGGCTCAATCTGAAACTGAGATCACCGACCTGCATCGACGAGCCGTACATCGGTGGATTGAGGAGGAGGCGCAACGTCAGAAGAACATGGAAGACATTACTGCCAAGGCGTTGCCTCAGTTGGACGAAGAGGCTTCTCCCGATTCCGTGGAAAACGACTGGATCGTCAACTTCTTCGATAAATCCCGAATCGTATCCGACAATGAGATGCAGGAGTTATGGTCGCGCGTTTTGGCTGGAGAGGCCAATGCCCCTGGCTCCTACTCGAAGAGGACCGTCAATTTTCTATCAAACCTCGACAAAGCTGACGCGGAGTTATTTATCAAGCTTTGCGGATTCGGCTGGATGATTGGTGATGTTGTGCCGTTGGTGTTTGACGTTCAGGCGGAAATCTACAACAAACACGGGATCAACTTTAATAGCCTGAGTCATCTTGACAGTATCGGCCTTGTTCAATTCGATAGCCTTGCTGGCGTTGTACGGCGCAATTTGCCCAAGAAATTCGACGTACTTTACTACGGTGAGCCGCTTGCGTTAGAGATGCCCAAGGATGCTGATAACGGGCTTGGGATCGGGAAGGTGCTCCTTACAAAGATTGGTCAAGAACTTGCACCGATATGCGGAAGCGAGTCTGTGGAGGGATTTCGGGACTATGTGCTGGACAAATGGAAGCAGTACTTGCCGAAGCCGGAGGGCGGATAGTGTGCCGCTAATTCTGGCTCAATTAAAATCCTTTGTTATAACTCTGGTAGAGCATTTTGCTCCTAACCGGCAAGTCTCTCCTGCACATCAGATAGGCTCTTTCTCTAATCCATTCAAGGCTGCGTCGGTTCCAATCCCAACAGCACGATCAAGAACGAACGCACCCAATAAGCGCTGTTCATGTAGGGGTTTTCGGCCGAGGGCCAATTTTTCCAATAGGTCTGATTGTGGGGGATGCGGTGGAACCACTGGAGGAGGGGAATGGCCGGCAATTCGGCCAGCCAGATCTCAAGGGCTTGGCGAAACAGCGGCACGAGCGCCGGATCGTCGGGCGCGGTCTGGCCCATCTGATCGACCAAGCGGTCGAAATCCGCGTTGCGCCAGCGCCAGAAATACGGGGTGGCCGTGCCGGTGGGCTGGACGTAGCGGCTGTGGTAGAGCCGGAGGGTGAAGTACGGGTCGCGCACTGAGCCACCGTTGCCCATGACAAAGGCGCGGGCCGTGCCTTGGGTCATGCGGGTATAGGCGTCGGAGAACATGCGGAAGGAGGCGTCGAAACCCGCGCGGCGCAGTTGCTCGACGAGCACGGGCGTGAAGTCTTGGAAGAGAGAGGGAAAGACGACGACCGGGATCCTCAGGCGCTCGCCATTTTTGTTCCACAGACCCTCTGAATCGCGGGTCCAGCCCTTGCTCTCCATAATGGCTGCGGTCTGGGCTAGGTCGTGTTGCCCCACCGGATACTTCTCTAACAGATCCTGAACTTGGTCGATGTAGTGCATCAGCGGCGGGAAGTGGGGGAACGGCAGAAGGGTGTACTCGCCGGCTCCCTGCCAGCCGATGGCCACGAGTTGTTCGCGGTCGATGGCGTGGTTTACGGCCCAGCGAATGTCCGGATCGTCGAAGGGCGGCTCTAGGTTGTTAAAGCCGAGGGCCGGCGGCCACCAGTCCCGGTAGCCGTAGGGCAGTTGGCGGCCCGACCACGTGGTGACGTTGGGGTTTTGGTCGAGGAGGGTTTTGATGTTGGAGGGCCGCAAGTCAATGCACTGATCCATCTGGTTGGCGAGGATGAGCTGAACCCACTTGTTCTCGTCGCCTTGGGGCAGGTAGATGATGCGCTCAACTCTCGGCAGGCGCTGGAAGCCGATTTGGGCGGCCCACCAGTCCTCGCGCAGATCCCAGAGCCGCTGCTGGGGATCGGAGCGCGCCAAGCGATAAGGGCCGCTGACGACCGGCAGGCCGCGCGCCAAGTCGAGGTTTTTGAACGAGGTCGGATCCTCGCCCTCCCAGATGTGCTTGGGCACGATGTGGATGCCGTTGCCAAAGTTGTAGGTAAAATAAGAGAATACAAAGCGGGGGTTGGGCGCTTTGAGCACGAACCGCGCCGTCAGCGAATCCGGGACTTCGACTGCGGCGACCCAAGTGTCCATGTCGGTGGAAAAGGCCAGCTCTGGGGCGTGGGCCTTGAGCATGTCAACGGTGAACTTGAGATCGTGGGCGGTCCAAGGCCGCCCGTCGCTCCACGCCACCCCTTTGCGAATGTGGATCGTCACTTCCGTGTAGTCTGCGTTGTACTCGTGGCTTGTGGCGATCCAGGGTATGACGTGGTCTTTTTCTACGTACGCATTGTAGAAGTAGAGCGGCTCAAACAGGTAGTCGAAGCCCGGGGATTGGGTGCCGACGATAAAGGGATTGAACGAGTCATAGTCCCGCATCTGCGGCAGGCCGAGGATGAGAGTGCGGTTGCGGGGGACGTGCTTTATGCCCCCCTCGTCGGAGCCACAGGCGGCGAGCGCCAGGCCGCCGAGCAAGCCCCAGGCGGCGAGTTTTGTCTTTTGGAGAAATTTTCTCATACTTGTTTCGATCATGCGGGCGCTTGCAAAAGGTGCGCAACATCCGAATAATAGAGGGACGACTTATATGGCGATGGTGAGGACATTTTTGCTTATGGCAGCACTGCACAGCGCGAATGTAGCCCTAGCGGAGGCCGAGGTCAAAGGCCGACCAGCCCTAGTGCTCGACGGCGAGGCGGCCCGAGTCGTCGTCGATTTGCTGGGCGGCTCGATTGCGGATTTCCACTTGCGGGACCAGGGGGTCAACCCGCTTTCATGGGGCCGCGAAAAAGCGGGGGAAGGGCCGCAGTCAATGGGGCACTTTCTCTGCTTAGACCGCTGGGCCTCGGTCTCAGAGGCCGAGGCCGAAAACGGCATGCCCGGCCACGGCGAAGCCTCGGCCGTGCCGTGGCGGGTCGTGCGCGGTCCCGAGGAAAGGGACGGTTTTATCGAGGCTGAGATGGCCGCCACCCTGCCGCTGGCTGGCTTTGAGGTGAGGCGTTGGTTGCGGCTGGCCAAGGACCGCGCCTTGCTCACCGTGCGCGAAGAGGTCGAAAACACCGGCCCGCTCGGACGCATGTACAATATGGTGCAGCATCCGACCATTGGCCCACCCTTTCTCGACGAGACCACGGTAGTTGCCGCCAATGCCCGCAAGGGCTACATGGTCTATAGCCCCATGCCCAACCCCGAAGAGCCAGCGGTGTTTTGGCCGGAGGCGCGCAAATTGGCGAGCGGCGACGAGGTCGATATGCGCTACTTGGACGGCGACGACGACCCGACCAACGCGGGCTACAGCTTTGACGGCGACTACGGCTGGGTCGCGGCCAGCACGGCGAGTAAGGGCCTGCTCATCGGCTATATCTGGAAAACGGCTGAGTACCCTTGGCTCAACATCTGGCGCAACTCAGACAAGGGAAAGCCCGTGGCCCGGGGACTCGAATTCGGCACCACGAGTTTGCCTCTGCCGCCGCCGGCTATCGCGGCCAAGGGAAAAATTTTCGATATCCCACTCTTTGAATTTCTCGACGCTGGCCAGACCATCGCCAAGGTCTATGCGGCTTTTCTCTTTGAAATTCCGTCCGACTACGCTGGGACCGAACAGGTGGCACTGATGGATGATCGGCTGGTCGTGCGCCCGCGCGGCACTACGGGCAATCGCGCCAAAGCTATAGAGGCTGCGGCGGGGGCTATTGAACGCACGAATGCAGATCTAGAGATGGAAGTCGATGCGCTATTTATCGAGTAAGTTTTGTGGTGTACTGGCTCTGTTGTTGATGGGGTGCGGCGAGGATGAGACCATCGTCGCTCGGGTCGGCGAGGTGGAGATTGAGCAGGCGGAGTTTGCGGCTTTTGTCGAGCGCCTGCCACCGGGGTTGCGCAGTCCCAAGGAAGGACGCGCAGCCGACCGGGAGCACTTGCAGTCGATGATCGACGAGGAGCTGATGTTCACCGAGGCTCGCTCGCTCGGGATCGGCACCAGCTTGGCGGTTGAGCACCAGCTCCGCGAAATGGTGCGACAGCGCCTCGTGGAGCGCTACCGCGCCCAAGTCATTGTGCCGCAGGTGGAGATCACAGGTGAAGATGTCGAGCGCGCCTTCGCGGAGATGGGGTTTGACCGCGAGCGGCTCTTTAGCCGCATCTTGGTGCGCACCCGCGAGGAGCTAGAGGCGGTCGGGAGCGACCTGCGCGAGGGCCAGCCTTTTGAGGAAGTGGCCGCGCGCTTTGCCGCCAACGACCTCTTCGCCGCGCAGGGCGACGGCGTGGTCGGCTGGATCGGGCGCACACAAGCCGCGCGGCGGTTCTCCATCCCGTCCGCCGTCTTTGTGGGTTTACCCGTTGGACAGGTCGCCGAGCCGGTCGCGCGGGCCGGTGGCTAGCAGATCTTCAGCTTTATCGGGGATCGCCCGGCTGCGCTCGCCAACTACAGCGAGGAAGTGGCCGAGCGGTTGCGCAAAGAACGGACGCGGGAGAAGGAAGAGGAGGAGTTTGAACGCCTCCGCCTCCGCTACGATGTGCGCCTAGATTCAGAGGGCGAGGCCATCTTGCTCCAGAGTTTGGACCGGCCCCTGACGACGGACGAGTTGAATCATTCCTTCTACGCGTACGAAGGCGGCACGATCAGCGTGGCCGAGGGTTTGGGCAGCCTGCAGGCGGTTGGAGCACAGGGCGTATTGCAGGACAAGGCCCAAGCCGCCGAGCGGATTGGGCGCTTGTTGCTGCCGGTGCGGCTCTTTGAGGCCGAGGCGCGCAAGCGCGGCTGGACCGAGGAGGCGGCCTTTGTCGAGTGGCACGAGCACCAGCGCCGGGCACTGATCCTCAATCAGCTCTTCCAACAGGCCACGGCCGGGGCCGCGCCCAGCGAGGACGAGATCAGAGCGCATTACGAGAACCACAAGGACCGCTACCGCACCCAAGAGGCCGTGATTGTCCACGAGTTGTGGACCGCTGAGGAAGAGGACGCTGCGGCTTTGCGCGCCGAGTGGGAGGCCGGCGCGCCCATCGCCGACTTGCTCGACCGGCCCGGCGTGCGCTCGCACGCTGGCGTCGAGGGGCACGGGGTGCGAGAGCACGGTTGGGAGATGCGTCTAGTGCGCCTGTACGAGCCGCGCTATCCCGAGTTGGTAAAAGCGGCCTTTGCCGCTGAGGTCGGCGCACTCGTCGGCCCGCTAGAAAGCATGGACGGATACGCGGTGTTCCGAGTGCTGCGGCGGGAAGGCGGCCAGATCCAGCCCTTTGCCGAGGCGCGCCGCCGGGCAGCCGCGAGCTTGCGTCGCCAGCGGGAAAACGAGCGGATTGGCGCGTTTATCCGCCAGTTGCAGGATAAGTACAAGGATCAAGTCAT
>JAPOYQ010000912.1 GCA_026706505.1 Gemmatimonadota bacterium | reverse complement strand
TTGGGCGTCGGCTGCGAGCAGCGGTGCCAAGCAGATGACGAGAAACGCTAAGAGTCTCATAGTGCCCTCCTGAGGATCCAGTCATAGTTGAAGCAAATAGGTCGAGATACTCGTCGTTGTCAAGGTTTAAAGAGAAGCTACATGCCCGCCTTCCACCGGGAAAAGGACTCCAGCGCGTCAGGTACACCGGCAAAGGCCGCCAAGCACAGGACGCGGAAGCGGCGACTTACGGCCCTTGGTCCAGTTCGCTTAGCTTAGCCCGGGCGCGCTGGTGATCCGGGGCGAGGGCGAGCACCTTTTGCAGGGTTTGCCGCGCTTGTTTCCGCTGTCCTTGCTGCATGAGGATCAGAGCCAGCCCGTAGTGCGATTCCGCGTGGTCTGGGTCGAGGGCAATGCTGCGGGCGAAATGAGCGCGGGCATCGCGGTAGTTAGCTTGGCGGATGTAGGTCAGTCCGAGGACATAGTGGGCATCGCGGTGGTCGGGATCGCGGGCGAGAGCTTGGCGCAGCGCGGCAACGGCTCCGGCAAAGTCGCCGATTTTGAAACGCGCGCGGCCCAAGCCATAGGCCGCGGCAAAGGAATCGGGATCGATCGCCGCGGCGCGGGCAAAGTGCGCGTCGGCTTCCTTGGGCATACCCTCGTGCAAGTACAGGTCGCCCAGCATGATGTAGGCGTCGCGGTGGTTGGGATTGGGGGCGAGGACTTGCGCCAGCACGGCGCGGGCGTCGGCGAAGCGCTTTTGCTGCGCGTACACGGTGGCGAGGCGCAGGCGAATGTCCACGGAAGTAGAGTCGCTGGCGAGGGCGCGCTTTAGGGAGTTGATCGCCTTGTCCCACGCGCGTTGGCGAATGTAAATGTTGCCCTGATTGAGGTGACGTTCGGCCGCGCTCAACTGCTGGAAGCGGCCCTGTGCGCTGCGGGCGTCGTCGGGTCGGTCGCTCTCGGCGTAGGCTTGGGCCAACAGGTAGTGGGGAGCGGGGTTGTGCGGGTCGGCGGCGGCGGCGCGCTCGAGTACGGCGATGGCCGCTGCGGGTTCTCCGAGGCGGATGAGTAAGCCGCCTAGACCTAAGCCGCCTTGGACGTGATCGGGGTCGCGGGCGAGCAGGTCTGCAAAACCCGCGCGTGCTTGGGACAATTGTTGATTGCGCACGAGCAGGTCGCTGTGGTAGTAGCGGGCTTCAAGGTGGTCGGGCGCGAGTTCGATGGTGCGTTTGAAGGCTGTGAGTGCGCCGACAAAATCGCCGGTGGCGCGGCGCACTTCGCCTAGGTAGAAGTGGTATTTGGCGCGCTCGGGTGCGAGGGCAATGGCCTGCTCCAGATGGGTTGCGGCCTCTAGGTAGCGGTGCTGGTCTCGCAGCACGGCGGCGAGGGCAAAATGCGCGCGCGGGTGGTCGGGCGTCAGGGCTAAGGCGCGTTCAAAGGCGGCGATGGCAGCAGTGGGCTGGTCAAGCCGAGCGTGAGCTAGGCCCTTTTGAAAATGGGCGGTGCTCGACGTGGAATCGAGTGCCACGGCCTGTGTGAGTTCCGCTAGGGCGCGGGCAGGCCGGTCCTGTTGCAAAAAAAGCGTGCCGCGCTGGAGCAAGCGGCGGATTTCCTCGGGGCGCGCTGCGTCTTGCGGCTCGGGTTGCTCGGCGCAGGCGATTGCGCCCAAAATCAGCAACAGGCGCACAGTCATCGCTCAGGTGCCTTGGACCAGCGAATCCGGCAGGGCAGCTCTGAGTGCTCGCTCGTCGATCTCGACCCGGCTCTGATAGCGCTGGCGCAAGTCTTTGACAAAGCTGGTGAAGGCCGCGTTTTCCCGTTCGCGGCGCAACAGAGCGCGGGCGCGGCGCTGGACCTGCTCGTACGGCTCGACCCGGCCGGGGTTGCGTCCTTGGACGCGGAAAATGGAGTACCCGTCGCGCACCCGAATCGGTCCGACGAGTTGGCCGGGTTCCGCGGCATAGATGGCCGGGACTAGGCGCGGATAGAGCTTCTCGTCGCGCGGATGGAAGTGGAAGCGAGCTTGCGATTGAACGGCTTGGGCGCGCACACTGCGGTCGGCGAGATCGGCAAAACTCGCACCGGCTGCGAGCTGGTCGCTGAGCCACTGAGCTTCGGCTGGACTGGACGCGAGCAGTTCTTCGACCTCGACGGACTCTTCGTGATAAAACATGTCGGGATGGCTGTCGTAGTAGGACCACACCTCGGCGTCGGAGAGCATTTCGACGGCTGCAAAGCGCTCGCGCACGGCGTTGAGCAGCGCGTCTTGGTAGGCTCTCTTGGCTAGCCGTTGGACGTCCGGGTCGTCGTACAGGTCCTGTTTGCGGGCGGCGCGGCGCTGGAGGAGGGGCCGCAGCACGAGCCTGTCTAGCGAAGTGCGCGCGCGCGTGCTGTCTTTGAGGCTGCGCTGGGCATTGAGCCGCCGCAATGCCTTATAAGCCGCAGCGACTGTGGCTTGTCCCTCGGCAAAGGTGTAGAGCGGCACAGTGCAGGTATCGAGTAGTGCGACGTCTTCGCGCTGGGCTGCGCTGAGCATGAGTTGCAGTCCGTCGCGGTCGAGGGCCGCCCCGGAGGTCGCGCGAAGAGACTCAAAGTGCTCGGCCTCCACTTGGGCTAGACGCTCGCTGAACAACTGCTCCTCGATGAGGGGGCGATAGCGCTCGTAGGGCGTGTCGCGGTCTTCGGTGAAGCGGACGATGTGCCAACTAAGGCCAGCGCGCAAAGGAGCGGATATTTCCCCCAAGGGCAGCGTATTGAAGACCTCGGTGGGGATGTGCAGACTGGGCGCAGCCGCGCGGCCAATAAAGCCCAGTTCGCCGCCCTGCTCCGCCGAGCGCTTGTCGAGCGAGTGGGCGCGGGCCACCTCGGCAAAGGGCTGGCCGGCGTCGAGCGCGGCCACGGCCGCTTCGATTTCAGCGCGGGTGTGGACCAAGATTGCGTTGAGCTTGCGCTCGCGGTGGTAGCCTTCTTCGGCAAAGATGTGCCGCACATCCTCTTCGGGCACTTGCACCTGAGCGATTATGTTGCGCGCTCGGTAGAGGGCGATGACCCGCGCATCCACGGCCTCGTCCACGGCGCGTTTTACCGAGCGCAGCGTATCCAGCCCGTGGGCGATGGCCTCTTTGAGGATTAGTTGGCGGTCGATGAGCGATTGCACGTATTGCCGCCGCGCTGCGTCGCCGCCTTCGGGGTTGCGCAAGCCTGGGGGCAGCTTTTCGACAAAGGACCGCAGGCTCTCTCCTGAGATGGGCACTTCATCGACTCGCGCTACGGGCGCGTTTGTTTCCTGAGAACAGGCCGCGAGGGCGATAGTGATAGCGAGTATGTACAGAGGACGCATAGATATTTTTCCTTCTAATATACAGGTGTTCGATTGCCGACCATGCCGGTAAAGCCATCCACCACCAGCCACAGGCCGGCGGCAACGAACTGGCCGAGCACGACCCCGACGAAAAAGGGGCGGGTGAGGAGGTACGTGCGGGGACCGCCGTATTTGAGGACGGTGATCTTGATGAGCCAAGCTAAGAAGATCGAAAACCAGATGCTGTTCATTACCCAGCCAGTGCTGACTGCAAAGCCGAGCGGGTGAAAGGGCCACCACACGAAGAAGTGGCGGGCGGTCATCAAGCCGCCCATGATCAGGGCGCCAAAACCCGTCCACAGCCACCCGACGAGGCTTGGCCCCGTGGGGTTGGCGAGCTTTTTCGCGGCAAAGTCCGAGGGGTATCTGGCAAAGCCTGTGAAGTACTGGGGATGCAGGTTGATCGCACCGTCGCGGTACGCGAGGTAGAGCATGAACCAGCAGGAGACCACGAGGCTGATGAGTATGGCCGCGACAATGGCCCAAAAGAGCCGCCGCCGAGTGCCGTTGATCACACTGCCCAAGCGCAGGCTGTTGGCGAGGGGCGCGGTCATAAAGACCAGCAGATCCCCCGCCCAGACCAAAGAGTAGCCCGTGGCAACCATACCCTGCGCGCCGAGGGCGGGAACTCCAACGCCGGAGACGACAAAGCCGGCTGGGACCATTTCCGGGGTTACAGTGGGCATGCCCGCTTCAGCAATGACTCGCGCTAGGCCGATGAATATGACCAGCGACGAGAACAGGAAGAAGGGCACGATCCAAGCCGGGATCCCGCTCTTCCACAGCCAGAAGCCCATCGCGCCAACGCCGCCGACGAAGAGCCAAAACGCGGCCCGATAAGAGAGTATCTCCGCAGAGTCATCGATCTGGTCGTCGCCCCACAGGGCCTTGCGCAGGACGTTTTTGAGGTGGGGCCGCGCCGTCCACAGCCCGTAGAACACCAAGACGATGAGCGCACCCATCATCTGATGCCCCATGATCGCACCCACCGGCCCAGATCCAGTCCAAGGCCCCAGTTCCTCGGGGCTGAAGATGCCGATGTAGCGAAAGATGCTTTCTTGTATTACGTGCAGCAGGTAGAAAAACCACAGGCTGAAGGCGATATTGGAGTTGATGAAGTACGCAAAGCCGAACATCAGGAAGTTAATGCGGATGTTGAGCGAGGCCGTGCGGCTGAACAGTTCGACGCTGGTCTGGAGGGCGAGGGAGGGGACGAAGTTGAAGTAGTGGTGCAGGGCGTTGGTGCTGTTGAACAAGAAGGGCAGCAACAAACCGCACCACATGATGGGGTTGCGAAAAAAGGGTTTGAGGGTTTTTTGTCCGCCGTCGTCGTCTTGTATCATGGCGAGAGGGACTTGGGCCAGCGGAAAAACGAGGCGCTCGTTGTCAACCCACTGGCGGCGCAAGATGGATATGGCCGCGATGATGGTTGCGTAGAACGCCGCGTAGAATGCAAACCAGCGCCCGAGTGGCTTGAGCCAGACGTCATAGGGGATGGCCGAGCCTTTGGTGCCCTCGTAAAATGCCTTCACCGCGACCGGGTCGTACACCACCATCCAATCGGAGAGAAACGGGTGGACTAAGTCGGCCCATTGGTTTTCAGGAGTGGCGTAGTAGAAGGTGCCGGTGATCATGGGCAGCAGCATGCCCACCACGCCGCGCGTGGGGATGGCCGTGGCGACGGCCATCATGGCGAAGATGACGACCAACTCGCCGCGCCGAAAACCCCAGCGTCCCAAGGCGACTTGGATAGTCAGCAGCAGGACGAACAGCAAAAAGAACGCTGCCGGCGTGGCCGAACTTAGCCCAAGGCGCGAGCCTTGGATGACCATGCTGCCATAGGGAATGCCGATGGCAATGGCCAAGCTCAGCGCGGCGCCGACGAGGATGCTCCGGCCCGTAATGGCGGCCGATGCATTGTCAGAAGAGTCGATTTCAGCCATGTTTTTTTAGGTGTTGATGGACGCGCAAAACAAAGTAAAAACAACAAATAAGGCAAAAGGCCGGGCCGTTGCTCTACTAGTTGGTTTGTCGTTCGTCGCGCTCTTTGAGGCGGGCTTGTGGCTGGTGGGCGTCGGGCCGGACGACGCCCTTTTTGTGACTAGCGACTCGTCCTACCGCATCAACCCGCAAGCTGCGCGGCGCTTCTTTCCCCGCCAGTACGTGCGCTTGGCTCCTGGGCAGGATCGCTTTGCCCGCGACAAAGACGCACGCACATTTCGCGTGTTCGCGCTGGGGGCTTCGACTCTGCTCGGCTTTCCCAACCCCGCCTATACTTCGTTTCCCAACTTCTTGCAACAGATGCTCGCCGATGCGTATCCAGCGCGCGAGATCGAGGTCGTCAACTGCGGCGTCACGGCCATCAATTCCTTCGTGGTGCGCGAATTTGTCGAGGAGGTGGTCGAGTACGAGCCGGATTTGGTCCTGATCTACGCTGGTCACAACGAGTTCGTGGGGCCGTACGGGGCCGCGACTCCGTTTGTGCGCCTGAGCGGCAACTGGTCCTTTATCCAGTTACAGATGTTCTTGCAGCGGACGAAGACCTACTACTTGCTCGACAACCTGCTGCACTATGTCGTAGCTGCACTGCGTCCAGCCGCACCCGCTGAGTCTTTTGGCGTGCATTTGGTGCAGCGCGAGATTTACTTGGAGGACGAGGCACATCGGCAGACCGAAGCCCATTACCAGCGCAATATGGCCGAGATAGTCGAAGTGCTGCGCGAGCGCGAGGTGCCAGTCGCGCTCTGTACGCTGGTTTCCAATTTGGCTGGATTCTATCCCCTGCGCTCGCAGGGATCGGTTCCACCGGACGCTGTATCCGCGGATTATCCGCAGTACGCGGCTCTGCACTTTGACGCGGGCTTGGCGCACCAAGCGGCCGGGGATTCAGCGCAGGCGCTAGCTGCGTTTGTGCGTGCCCGCGATTTAGACGGCATTCACTTGCGCGCCTGCTCGCCCTTCAACCGCACCATTCGCGCCTTGGCCGCTGAGTCGGGTGCGATCTTGATCGATGTGGAGCAGGCGTTTGCCGCTCATTCACCGGCTGGTTTGGTCGGCGACGAGTTGATCACTGAGTATTTGCATCCCACGGTGTGGGGCCACTACCTGCTCGCGCGGACCATCATGACGAGCCTATTTGCGCGGGAGGATGTGGTGGGTTTGGCGGAGGGTCGTGCGGATGCCTTGGACGATTTTGCCGGATATTGTCGCCGCTTGGGCTACGGAGTCCGCGAGCGCGTACTAGCGCGCAACGACCTAATCCTACTGCTGAAGAACATGCCGTATGCCGAGCGGCCGCCGATCTTAGAGCAGCGGCTCGCGCACTTAGTTGGCGAGCAGCTAGCCGACCTGCCCAAACTGAGCTACGCGCAGATTGCGGATTTTGCCCATCGTGGTGGCGTGGCGTTCTTGGCGGCTGTCATCGCCGACCTCGCCGATCCCCAGCCGCTGGCTGATGCGCTGGACGAGTTGGTGGGGCCGTTGGGGTTAGCTCCCTAGTCGAGCAGGGCTTCTCCGTAGGCAAATAGCAGCGGCGTTCCTCCGGTGTGGACGAAGACGATGTTTTCGCTGTCGCGGAAACGCCCTTGGCGCACCTGGTCGATTAGACAGGCCAATCCCTTGCCCGAATAGGTGGGATCGACGAAGATGCCTTCGCTTTGGGCGAGGAGGCGGATGCTGTCGAGCGTGGCGCGGTCTAAATGGCCGAAGCCCGGGCCGACGTACTCATCGGTCACGGCGATGCGCTCCGGGTTGGGCGCGCATTCGAGGCCGAGGTGGGCCGCGGCTTCCGCAGCGGATTGCGCGATGCGCTCAGACACTCCTTCGCGCTGGCCCATCTTGCTCTGGGGTGTGCCGAGGAAGCGGGCCGAGCGACCCAAGAGGGTAAAGCCGGCCACTAGTCCGGCCAAGCTGGTTCCCCCTGACCCGATTACCACGTCGTCGGCTTGGATGCCTGCGGTGCGCAGTTGGGTTTCGATTTCCAAGGAACACTGGATGTAGGCAACGCGAGACAGTAGCCCGGACAGGCCGGAGAAAGGTTTGTACCCCTCTTCTTTGAGCCGCTCCACTTCCTCGGCTATGGTCGCGCCGACGTCCTCGGGCGGAGCAAAGCGGATGCGCGCGCCGCATAGCTGGTCTAAAAGGTGGTTGCCTTGGACTGGCGACTGGCGTCCCATGATGGAATCGTTCTCGCGCAGGACGACGACGCCTTTGAGGCCGAGCTGGGCGCAGGCTGCGGCGAATTGGCGGCAGTGATTGGACTGGACGACTGCGCTCAGTACGGCGGCATCGCACCCTTGGGCCGTACCCTCGGCGAGGGTGAATTCGAGGTAGCGGGACTTGTTGCCGCCAAAGGCGAGGCCGGTCAGATCGTCGCGCTTGATCCATATTTGCGGCCCTTCGAGTGCGGCAGACAGTCGCGGACAATGCTGTAAGGGCGTTGGCAAATGCGTCAGGCGGTGGCGGGGCAGCGCGTCGATGGCGCGTTGGATTGTTTGGATGTCCATGTTGTTGGCTCCTTTGGATACAACGTTGTAAATCAGCGGTTAGATAGCTAGCCGTAGGGAGGACACCGCCATTTATTTCCACAAATGGCGGCAAGTGCCAATCCATTCGAGGTGGGCGCGGCGGATGAGTCCGTAGTTGTAGAAGGCGTAGCCATTGACGCCCGCTTGGTGCAGCGCGGTCAGGTGTGCGCCGAGTGCGTCACCGTCGGCGAATCCCCCAGGGTTGACGATGGCGCTGAGGTCGGTGTCGGCTGGGAATTCGCCGCGCAGGGTGCGGACGCTATCAGCTAGGGTATCCGGCTCGCCGCCTACGCCGGCGTTGACCATGTACACGTTGCGGAGGACGCGATCCGAGTCAAGCCCGTTGACGGTCCGGTCGCGGCCCCCAAAGAACGAGACGCGTGCGCCGGCTTGGTTGGCGATGGCAATGGCTTCCTCCACTAGAGAGGTTGCCGCTTCGACACGGGCGTCGAGAAAGGTCTGCAAGCGGCCGGAAAAGGCGGTGGCGAGGCGTTCGGCGCTTGGGGGCTGCATGTCTTCTGGGGTAGGTTCAGCGGCGAGTTCGCGGGCGAGGTGTTCGGCGATATCTGTGCGGAAGCTCTCTCCGTCCAAGCCGAGGGCACCGGCACGCTGCAAGCAGTGTTGACAATAGCACAATCCCATCAGCAGTTCGCAGAAGGGCGTGATTTTTACGCCGACTTTGGGATTGCGGAACCCGTAGCTGAAGTGCAGGTAGCCCAGCGATTCGAGGTTGATTTCATCGGGCTGGAACTGCGCGGCTATATCGCGGCAGAGCGCGCGAGCGTAGTCGCGCACCAAGGGGCTGGCTGGGCATAGTTGGGCGAAGTTGATGTGGCCAAAGGGATCGCGCTTGGCCGCGTCTGGATAGCGCTGGGGCAGGTAGTGGTTGTAGTTGAAGACCAGCCAACTCGTCAGGTCGAGGCCGCGCTCCCTGATTTTATCCGCGATCCGGCGCATGTAATCTGGGCCATCGACGACGTTGCTGATCAGGGGCGCGATTGGACTTTCGTCGTAAAAGGTAGCGGACGGCTGGAAGTAGAGCGCACCTTCTTCTCCCCAGTAGAGAGGTCGCCGAGGATTGTGCGGCAAAAAGTACGTTGATACGTGGTAGCTCTGGGCCAAGCTGACGCTGTTGAGGCCGGCCGTGTGGGCGATGGTCTCTAGGGCCGAGTCAATGCCTTCGTCGGTTAAGTCCCAGGGGTATGTATATATGGTCGCTCGCATGGGCGTTGTTTCCTTTGGGCGCGGCTTGCTCTGAGGCCGAGGAAAATCTGCTTCAGGGGAAGGCGGCTTTGATAAGGCGTTTGGCGGTCATCCCACATTAAATACTGCTATTATCCCTCTATCAGATATAGAATCTGAAAGTAGGTTGTCGGTTGGTCACGGGTGGGTTGCTCACAAGAATCTCGCCCACCGCATCAGAGAACTTGACAGTAACTGGTTGGATGTCTCCAGCATTACAGGCGTTGTAATTGAGCTTCGTCAGACCGAGGATATCGCGCGCCACATCAACGATATCCGCGTCTCCATGTTGAATATCGATCTGCAGAGGTACGGGCGTCTCCCATCCGTCGTAGGTTCCGAGGCGCGGTTTGAACCCAGACCCGAACAAATATCCCCGAGTTGGAGAATGCTTCCACAACGTGCCCCGAATCACCGGCCACCGCTTATCCGGACGGTAGAGTCGTGCCCCATCGCGGTAGGGACGTACACGAATACCGACAACCTTTAGTCCGTCTGGTGCAGCAGATAGGTATCCCTCAAACTCCTCGGCACTAATGTCTGACCGCGAGTGCAGAAAGACTTCAGTTAAGCTCTTCCCATGTAGCTGGGTATACGTCTCAAGAGCGCCCTTTAGTAGATCGTGTGCCGCTTGGGCTGTGAGACGGAACTGCTTCTTTTTCGGAGAATACCACGGCCCATAGTTTCCCAAGAACACCACGCCATCCCCATCATTGAGGAACATCTGGGCGGCGCAGGCTGCGCTCTTAGGCTCGCCTCTGTCATCGGCCCGACGAAAAGCAAGTCCGACATAGCACACGCCTTCCCTAGCAGTAGCTAGCTTCCACGGTTTACCTCCTCCCTTGTAATACATTGTGGTCGACAGATTCCACATGCGATCTGAGAGCGGCGTTAGCTGTCGTTCTCCTAGGCGATTCTCGTCACTGAGTCTCAGCGCAGATTGACGGATAATCTGGATTGGAACGTTATAGGCCATCGTCCGCGCTTTGATCTGCCTTCGAAAATCGAGAGAGAGTTCGTACTGCTCCGGCTCGTAGTTAGAGAAGAATTCTAGTTGTCCCTCCCTGCGCGACTCCCGCCGTTTCTTGGAAACGACTTCTCCGGTCGACTGTTTCACACGCGACTTAATCCGGCACGTTTGGTAGATTTCATCAGGTACGACGCAGATCATGACGCTTACACGCTCATCGAGCCTCTGCAAATCCTGAAAAGCCGAGAGGTACTGGTTTACGGTCGAATAGACCCGTTCGTGGTGATCATAACGATGAGCCACATCACTCAGTTCATGACTATCGAGCACATGTTCCCAAACGGGTTCGTTTCGCCAATCGCTGGCGAAAGCTGCCTGAAATCCCGGATATGGTGGCCACAAGCGATGACGGTTATTCGGGGCATCTGTCCAAGAACGGACCATCGCATTCGACCACGCCGAAAACAGATCTATACCTTCACCTGTGCCGACAACACCATAGGATAGAGCTCCTGGATGGCCAGGAGCGTCTGCATCATATGGGCCGAACAATGACAATCCATCACGCGGATCAGTGACTTGTTGTCCATACCGAAATTCCAGCGCTGGCTCGTCGAGAATCCTGACTTCATTCAACATTGGAACCGTCACTCATCTTCCTTGACATCATCAGTATCCGCCTGATCCTCATCATACCATGTCGTGAAAATCTCATCGGGTTCGTCCACAAGTTCGTCGTGGATACTTTGCGGGGCATTTAGAACAATTGGCATGGCACTGATGACGACCTGCTGATCTCCCTCCGATCCGAAACGGATGTACATATCCTCATCAGCGAGTAGCTGTGCAATGCCAAGAGTTCGTACACACCAATGATAGTTGAACCATGTTTTGCATAAATTTTTGCGGCGCGATACAATCTTCCGTCCTTCAAGTGGAATGCCCTTCGCATCGGTGAGATAGACACGATTTCTGAGCAATAGGACGAACGGATCAGACTGATCGTGCAACACCGTAAACGATGGACTCAAGTGGTATCGGTACACCTCTCTACCAGTTGTGGTTGGATAGGTACGTTCACCGACCCCCCTGAACCAACTTATCTTTCCACTTGGAAAGGTGAAGACTACACGGTTGTCTTCTAGGAGTCCGCGCGGTAGATACCACTGCTTCCTAACGTCGCAGTACGCCATTCCTTTCGCTTCCAGCAGACGATGCAGACATTTATGTATCAGGCTAACCACAAGGTCTCGCGTGTCAATTCCATCCAATAGCCTTGTATCATGCCACAACACCTGATCGACGTACTGGAAACTGTGGTGCATATTCACGATAGAAGGTGGTTCGTCAAAGGCGAGTACGCGATTCGGCGAGACATCGCTACATGCCCATTCTGTCCGTAGTGCACGGCGCTCACCTATGGAGAGATCGGTCTCAACCTCGTACTTGCGAATGTATCGTGGCGTTTGAATGACCTCGAAGCAGTTGCTTAACAGCTCTTCGGGTTCGTCTCGGACCGCGCTGCCTGCAACGATTGATTCTACAACAACACGGGGTCCGTCACTTAACACTCGAGGAGCCGCGACTGACTGGAGCTTCTTCAACAAGGAAGCGAGGCCATCAGCCCAACTTGGTGAGAATGCGATATAGTTGATGGGTTGGAGATTCCAAGCAATTTCGTCTGGTCGGAGTCCTTCGGTATTCAACGGAATAACGAAGTCGTCAATGCCCAGTTTTTTGCCAATAGCGATACCCTTCAGCCACTCCCCCTGAGGATTCGGCTTATTCATCGATGCTCTTGATAGCAGCGCAAGCATACGAAAAGTTCGCTCATTAATTGCTTCATCGATGTCGTTGGGCCAGTTCTCACCCCCAAGCAGCTTCTGGCGGTCACACCATATAGCGTATCCTTCGGCAGCAAGCCGACGGGCAAGCCAGTCGCATAATGCTGACTGCTCAGTTGCATAACTTATGAAGATGTGATCGCGTGCTTGTTTCATATCAGTTCCACCAAAACCCGGCACATCAGATCAACTCCTCAAGCTTCACTGCATCACTCTCCCACTCATAAGTCGTCTAATTCAAAGCCTTCGTCGAATGTCCCATCAGCTTTCTCCCAGACAACTTTTCCGTCCCTGAACACAGCCACCGCGCCGATGGTTTCCATAGCCCGACGACGGGCGCGTTTTGCTGCTCGGTGCATGGCAGCCTCTGCGCCGACAAAGTCAAGATCGCGTTGTTTCTCTGTCGTTCCTTGATGTTCCTGTTTATGAGTAGTCATAGCTTACTCTCCTCTGCCAACAACACTGGGATCTTCCCCGAGTTGTCATACACTGCCCATTCATCTACCAAATCCCGGTAGATAGTCTCGAAATTGCGCCACCCAGCATGAAATCGGCGACGAATAACCGGCTCCGGTACGTTATGACCTCCCTCCTGTATCCGCTGCCTGATACGGGTGATAGCCATTTCCAGAGTCGGCAATCGCAGGAAGAAGAGCTTTATCCAGTAGCCCTGTTTCTGCCACCGAGGAATCAAACGTGCATAGCCGCGTCCGCTTAGGGTGGTCTCGAAAGCGAAGCTCTCGCCTCTCCTCACGTAATCGTGAATCATGTTCAGCATCAACCTGCCGGCGCGGACTTCGACCAAATCCGGTCTAAACGGACTCAGCCCTGAAGCGATGAGATCCGCGTTTATAAAGGTGGGGCAGTTCGCTTCGTGCGGTAGAAATTCGGTAGCAAACGTCGTCTTGCCCGCACCATTTGGTCCGGCAATGATCAGTATCCTTTTAGAAGTCGTCATCCGGTTGACTATTCCCAAGCTTTGGGGACAGCCGGTTAGCCGCCCACTGGATTACGGCTTTGGCGATCTCTATCGCATCTCGGTAGTCCTGTTCGGACATAGGCTGTTCGACGCTTGGATAGCGTGTGTCTACGGCATAGGGAGTGAGTCTCGTAGCGCGACGAACCTCATCCGGGACATTCTCTCCATCTTCTTCGAGTATCGACAGCAAAAGGGCCAAGTCGTGTACATAGGGGAAGTCGATATTGCGCGAGATCATCACGGCTTTGATAGCTTTCTCGGCGGCCTGCTGCGCCCCGAAGCACAGGTCTTCCAAGTAGGCATCGGGAACGCGATTCTTCGCCATCGCGAAACTGCTTCTGGCGCGATTCAGCCATTCGCGTGGATCATCCGGCGGAAAACGTTCAGGCGGATTCATACACCACTTTTCCCTCTTGTAGTGCCGGCTTGATGACCAACGCATGGCTATCCTTGTAGCGCTCTACATCCGCCGGCGAGACCAGAATCGCATCAACCGCGACGCGCACGCCGTACATCTTCTCGTAAATCTGGGCCCTGAGATTCGCATCGCCGCCTTCCTTGATGATGAGGAGGTCTACGTCGCTGTTCCGCGTCATGTCGCCTCGGGCGGCGGAGCCGAAGAGAATAATCCGCTCCGGCTGTGCGACCTCTACGACGCGCCGTATGATGTCATCTAGGGTCTTCTGATCAAGCGCTTGTTTTTTCACTGATTTTCCTTCCCGTTCCTCAATGCCTCCAGCATTCCCACAATTTCCCCTATAAGCCCGATTCGTGCAATCCGTTCTCCAGGCCAGTAGGCTTCAACAGCACTGCTATTCCTTCACAGCACCAGCCGTCAGCCCCTGCGTGAAAAACCGCTGGGTGAAGAGGAAGAACAGCACTGTCGGCACCAAGGCGATGATCGAGGCCGCTGAAATGTAGCGCCAGTTGACGCCGAAGACGCCTTGGAGGCTGGCCAGCCCCAATTGCAGGGTGTACAGCTCGCGGCTTTTGAGCACCACCAGCGGCCACAGGAAGTCGTTCCACTGGGCTACAAATGTGAACGCTGCCTGCGCGGCGAGGGCTGGTTTGACGAGGGGCATCATAATGCGCGCATAGATGGTCCACGGGCCGCAGCCGTCGATGCGCGCGGCGTCTTCTAAGTCGGAGGGAATGGTGGTGAAGGCTTGGCGCAAGAGGAAAATGCCAAAGGCGTTGACCGCCACCGGCAGGATGACGCCGGCGTACGAATCCACGAGGCCGAGCTTCAAGGTGACGATGAAGAGCGGGATTAAGAGGACTTGGAACGGTACCATGGTCGTGGCCAGTATGCAGTAGAAAATGGCTTGGCGTCCACGGAAATTCATGCGGGCGAGGGCATAGCCAGCCAGCGAGCAGCACGTCAAGTTGAGCAGGACCGTGGCGATGGCAATGTAGAAGGTATTGAAGAGGTAGCGCATAAACGGAAGGATGTTCCACGCCTTGGCGAAGTTGCCCCAGACGATGGGGTCGGGAATCCACTGCGGCGGATGGGCGAACAGATCGGCCGACTCGGCTTTGAGCGCGGTGGATAGCAGCCAAGCGAAGGGGGCTAGCAAGACCGCGCCGACCGCACACAAGATCGCGTAGAGCAGAATGCGCTTGATCATTACACCCCGCCCCCGGTATTGTCGCCTCCGGCAATGCGAAAGTTGAGCAGGGCAAAGATCAATATGACGACCAGCAAGCAGAGCGAGACGGCCGCGGCGTACCCCACTTCGAGGTATTTGAACCCGAGCGTGTAGATGTAATAGGCCAATAGGTTGGTGCGGTGGAAGGGGCCGCCGCCGGTCATCACGTACACTTCGCCAAAGGTGCGCAAGGCGGCGATGGTGGCGATGATGGAGACCACGAGCGTGTAGGGCTTGATGGTCGGGATGATGACGTGGCGCACGACCTGCCACCAACCAGCGCCATCGACGCGGGCGGCTTCTTTGAGCTGGGCTGGGATGCCCTGCAAGCCAGCCAGATAGATGATCATGTAGTACGGCGCGGCCTTCCACACGGTGACCATGGCCACGGCAAACAGGGCAATCGCCGGCTCGGTCAGCCACGCGGCTTGGGTCTCCACGCCCAACAGGCCCAAGAACGCCTCGGGGACGCCGCGCACATCGGCCAGCCACGACGGGCCGCTGACGCCCAGCCCCTTGAGGAAGGCGTTGAGCAGGCCGTCGGCATTGTACAGCCACTTCCAGACGATGCCAGCGACGACGATGGAGGTGACGACCGGAATGTAGTACAGGGTGCGGAACACCTTGATCAGCCGCAGGGAGTTGTCGAGTAGGAGCGCCATGAAAAACGACAGCACGACGAGCGCGGGCACGACGATGATCGCGTAGAGCAGGGTATTGGCTAAGACCCGCCAGAACAGCTCGTCGCCCCAAGCGCGGCGAAAATTGTCGAGGCCGACGAAGGTCGGCGGCGAGAAGATGTTGTAGCGGTGCAGGCTGAGATAGAGCGTGTCGAGCAAGGGATAGGCGAAGAACACGACTAGGAGCAACAGCCCGGGGGCGACGAAAAAGTAAGGTGCGTAGCGTCCGTACATAGCGTTTGGTCTCAATGGAAGCGCGACAGGTGGTTCCACTTGGATTCGATGCGGCGCAGGGCCGCGTCCGCGCTCTGCTGGCCGGCCAATGCCTTGGCGAATTCCTCGTGGAGGATGTCCTCCATCCGGCTCCAGCCCTTGACGTCGGGCGGGGCCATGACAAAGGAGTGGGCGATGTCGGCTGCGGAAAGTTGGTTGGCGGCGTCGGCCAGCGTGGCGGGTGGGCGGCGGAAATAGGGGTCGGCGGCTGCGTCCACGGTCGAGGGCAAGATGGCGACGCGGCGGCAGAATTCGAGTTGGTTGGCGTCGTTAGTGACAAACAGCCCGAAGTCAACGGCTTGCTCTACGTGGGGCGAGGCTTTAGGCACGACCAAGACTTGGCTGGTGGCCGGCACTTGGCCGAGGCGGCCGCGCGGCATGGGTGCTGGCATCGCCTTTTTGGCAAAAGAGTCGTCGAAGTAGCGGGTGATCCAGCCGCCGGAAAAGGGCAACATGGCCGCACGGCCCTCAATGAACCAATTGACTTCGTCGCGGTGGGAGGCGGCGAGGGCCTCGGGCGGCACGATCTCCTGTTGATAGGCGTCGATCCACTGCTGGAAGATGGCCTTGGCCTCGGGGTGGTTGATGCGGGTGCGGCGGGCGTTGGGAACGAAGAGCGGCCAGAAACCGTCTAGGCGTAACAGGGCCCAAGGTGGAGCCACGAGCGAGGGATGCAGCCGCCAAGAGATGCCGTATTTGCCGGTGCGCTCGCGGATTTGGCGACCCATGGCGAGCATCTCGTCGATGGTGGCGGGCGGGCGCTCGGGATCGAGGCCGGCTTGGGCGAAAAGGTCTTTGTTGTACCAGAGCATGGTGACGCCGACGTACCAGGGGATGGCGTAGTTGCTGCCTTGGAAGTAGCCGACGCCGCGCCAGAAGTTTTCGAGCCGTTTGGCCTTTTCGGCGGGTGCGACCGCTTCGTCCATGTTGACGAGGATGTCGTATTGCAGAAAGCGGGGCAGGTCGTAGATGTTAGCCAAGTCTGGGGGCGCGTCGCCGACCAAGGCGGCGAGGAACTTCTCGGCGACTTCGCCGCCACTGACATCGACCCACTTAACCTTTACGCCGGGATGTGCCTGCTCGTACTCGTCGATCATGCCCAAGATGTAGTCGGCGAATGCATCGCCGAGGGCAATGGTCCAGAACTCGAGGGTGACGGTGGCGTCTTGGCGCGGCTCAGGGCTACAGGACGAAAGGACGAGGAGGAGCGCAAGGACTAATGGCATGAAAGGGGTATAGGGCCTTGTTCACAAAAATAGAATTGGTCATTATCGCACGGCTCGTGCGGTTGACAAACTACGTTTAGGTGCATATGCAAGCAATGCACCAATCCCGAAAGGATATTCTATGCGTCTGTTTTTCTTTGTCATGCTAAGCGCGGTTTTTTTCGCCTGCGGGGATAATCCGCTCGCGGAGCGAGTGGATGAATTAGAGCAGCGTCTTTCCGAAGTTGAAGCCGCCCAAGAGGAGGACCGGCTGAGCTTATTGGCGCGGCTCGATGCCCTCGGGGTGACGGCGGACAATGCCGAGGAGATCGGCCAAGTCCGGGCCAAGCTGAACCAGACGAGTATTACGCGGTCGGAATTTGAGGATCTACAAGAGCGCGTGGAGGAGTTGGAAGGTCAAATTGGGGATTGGAGCGGGATCGTCCATTCTTTGCAGTACTCCGTGTACGCCGTGCTCCACGGGGTGTACAACGGAAACATAGAGGATTGGACTATTACATTCATCGGCACCAGCTTTGCCGTGGAAAGCGGTACGCTTGTTACCAATGGGCACATCATAGATGGACTGGTTGAATTGGACGGTCAAGTAGCGGTATTCAACAACAGGTATGGAA
The DNA here is from genome assembly GCA_026706505.1 of Gemmatimonadota bacterium. Next base: position 1,565 of record JAPOYQ010000912.1, on the reverse strand, counting down.
CCGATCTACAGGGGACGTGGATCGTGGTGCAAAACCTGACGACCGATCTCTCGTACCAAGGAAATTATTTCTTCATTGGGTCTTATTGGTCGCACCCGCAATGGGATCCCGAGGATCTGAGTTCGCCCGACGTGGGTACGCTGCACATCTCCGAAGGCTTCATTGGGCGGCGCGCCCGCTTGGCGACGAGCAATGCGGTTTATCGCTTGCGAGTTGGTGCCCCGATCGCGACGTTGGGATTTCCCGGCGAACTCCAGGGCGGCGAGCTGTCTCGTCTCTTCCCGATTGGCACCTTTAAGAATGGCACGATCAGTGCCTTGCGCCCGCCCTTCCGAGGCGAAATGTACACCGCGTCCGACTCCTACGTCGTCCAGCACAACCTCGACCTGTCCGGCGGCACCAGCGGCAGCCCCATTTTCGACGATTCGGGTCAAGTGGTAGCCATCAACAACGCGGGTATTGAGAATGTGGTGCTCAGCATAGGCGGTGCCCCTGCGCGCATCTCACAAGCTGCCTTGGGGTTCGGCATCCGCGCCGACAAAATTCACGAATTGCTCGACGATGTGGGCGTAGTGGCCAAGCCAACAGCTCCCTCCGATCCGAGCGGATTAGCCAACAACTTGGACGGACGGGATATTGGCTCCCTCGACATTGGGACGACGCAGGAGGACTTGGCGGAGCGACTGGCTGGAATGGAGTAAGGATCAATCGGTCTGGATCTTGAACGACTGTATGACGATGTGCTCGTGATCCGACATCCGCGCTTGCTTTATGGCGTGTTCGGTCAGCGGCAGGTAGTAATGGGTCTCGGCGTTGGCTTTGATAAAGCCTTCGGCATAAGCGCACCCGGCGGCTGTGCCAAAGGCTCCGTCGCTGGTCTCAATCCGCTTGCGCGCATACGCCCCGCCATAGCCTTGGCTTTCTAGGCAATCTAGCGCTGCCAGCTTCTTGTCGACTACATCGGTAATGTCGATAAAGACGTCGTTGTAGTAGCCGCCCTCCGAATCCCACACACTGCGCGGAACTGACGCAGCCCCGGTGCCGAAATAGAAAACTTGGGCGACTCGATGCGGCGGACGACTGTCGCCGGGATCCACCCCGTAGGCCAGCGCAAGCGCGTGGAGGACGATTTGACCACAGACGGCATGGGCGTTGGTCAACCCGTCGCCCTCCTTGGGAAAGTGGGTCAGCACCACATCCGGCCGCAGTTGGCGCACCAGCCGCGCAAGGCGGCGCACAGCCTCCTCGGTAACTCGCAACACGGCGTCGTCGGCTCCAAAAAAGTGGATTTCCTCGACGCCGAGCAGGGCACAGGCCCGCCGCACCTCGTCGGCCTTGACGTCGGCGCGCTCGGCCATTAGCGCCGTTAGTTGGTCGGCTTGCGGGACTTCTGCCCGGTGGAACATCTCGTCGCTGATCACCTTGTCGTGGACCCTCGCTCCGTGCGTGAGCACCACGCAGCCGACCCAGTCGCCACGAGTGACGTGATGGGCCATGGTGCCGCCCGACTGGTCGAAGATGGCGGCCGGATGCGCGCCGATGGACAACAGCCGCAGATTATCGCT
>JAPOYQ010000755.1 GCA_026706505.1 Gemmatimonadota bacterium | reverse complement strand
GGTTTTTTGGTTTTCTGTATCCCGACGCAAAATAGTCAGACGCGAATCGTTCTTGGAATCTACTTCGCGCGGGGAAATACTTTTAAACCAAGGGCTGTCTTGGGTCCTAAAGGAAGCATGAGCGGCAAAATTTTGCACGCTATTGGCACCGGCGATTTCAAACCACGGCAGGAAATTGTCGGAAAAATCCTCTTCGCCGAGTGTCTCTTTATCTAGTTTGGGAGGAGCCATCTCCGTGATGATCTGGTCAATTTTGATATCGTTTTTGGACAAGCGAGGAAAGAACCGCACCCGATTAATCGGGTAGTCAGCCCCTAAGTCAATGATTAGGTTCTGGACGACGAACTGGCTCCGAATCTCTGGATCGTCCGTATTGCTAGCGGCAAAGAAGGCCGCCGTCTGGGGATCGCCGTCGAACATCGGCCGGATCCTTTCGATCACGCCCGTAGTGTGATTGGTCCCGCCCACGGCGATATTGTCGTATAGCCCGCGTGGAATCCGGTTGCGCACCCCGTCTTGTGCCAAATTCAAGGTGTCCGGCACCCAGAAGGGGCGCATCCAGAACCCCCCAGTGCTATCGACGTTCACCATCAGCGTGTCATTCCATGTGGGGTGGGATTCTGGAGCACCGAATAGCACCCGATCCTGGACTTGGCCATCCGGTCCGATAACCAAGTACTCCCCAGGCTCATAAGATATCGCTGCCGACCACGGGTTTCCGTCCTCGCCCCCGAGCCGATAGACGTTATATGCTTCTGCCAGCGTCGCCGCAAAAGCGAGCGCGCCACAGGCTACCAACGATACTCGTCGCAAGGTATTCATTGCGCTGCTCTCCTGGCTAATGTCTGGATCAGCTTCTATAATGAGGGAGTAAATATAATAAAGACTAGAGCGGCTAGCACGATAAAACGGACTACCACATACACCCTGCTGTAGTCTATCTGGCGGCGAAGACACCCCTGCGCTAACTTTATTCTTCTACGCGGAACCTCGCTCCGCACCGCAACATCTATATAACGATACAAAGCCTAATCCCTATGGACCATAGCTCACTCTCACCTCTTCTCGCACACCTAGCCGCACTGCGCCGCCGCGCCTTGGGCCTAACCATATTCTCTGCGTTGGCCTTGGGTCTAGCCGCAGGCTTGATGTCTGTCTTGCTGTGGGTCCTGCTCGAAGCGCTTTTTTTCTTCTCACCACCTTGGCGCACGGGCTTGGGCATCTTGGCACTTTTGGCTACCGGAGGGATACTGGCATTTGCTCTCAAGCGGCACCTGCCCGTTCTCCTCTCGCAGCACCGCTTCGCCCTCTTCGTCGAACGGCGCTGTCCTCCGCTCCAACAGCGGCTGATTAGCGCCTTAGAGCTATCTGATACAGACCCATCCCTTCACTCGCCCGCGCTGCTTGCGGCTGCAAGCGAACGGGCCGCCGCCCTTTTGCGCGCCGCCAATCCGGCCCAAATCCTCGACCGTCAGCCGCTCTACGCCTACTTGCGCCTGCTTGGCAGCGCAACGGCTGTCGTGCTTCTTTGCGGCGCGCTGTTTGGCGACGACCTTGCCCAAGCCGCTCAGCGCTGCGCCCATCCACTCACCGCGTACGAGCGACCGCCGCGCACCCTGATCACCGTCCGTCCCGGAAACCTCGAAATCATCAAGGGCGACGACGCTACCCTGCAAGTGCATTTTGCCGGCGACAAGCCGCGCCGCGCCCGCATCGTGCGCCGCGCAAGCACAGAAGCACCCTACCAGATCGAAGAGCTCGTGGTCGATCGCGCCGACTCCGTCACCTACACCTTTTCCCAAGTCCAGCAGTCCTTCCACTACGCCATCGCAGTCGGCGACGACCGCTCGCCCGAATACGAGGTGCGCGTCATCGACCCTCCGGCCGTCAAGCGCTTGCGCCTGCACTACCAGTACCCTGCTTATAGCCAACTGCCCGACCGCATTGAAGAAGAAGGCGGCGACATCCAGGGCCTGCCCGGTACCCGTGTCGCCCTTGAAGTCACGGCTAACAAGCCCCTGTCCAAGGCCGCCTTGGTCCTCGACGATACCTTGTCGTTAGCCGCCCAACTCGACGGCGCGACCGCCCGCATCGCCTTACAAATCGAGCGCACGGGTGCGTACCACATCGACCTCGTCGATCGCAAGGGCGCGACAAACCGCGACCCCATCCGCTACGCCATCCAAGTGCGCGAAGACCAGAAGCCAGTAGTCGCCATCACCGATCCCGGCCGCGACAGCGACCTGCCCGAATCCCTCAAGGTGCTACTCAAGGCCGAGGCCAGCGACGACTTTTCCGTCGAGGAAATCGCCTTGGTCTATCGAGTCAACAACAGTCCCGAACAGCGCCAAGTCCTATCCATCAATCCCCAGCGCGAGGTGCTCGTCAGCTACATCTGGGATCTATCAGCCGCCAACCTCTTGCCCGAAGACCGCATCTACTACCACCTAGAAGTCCTCGACAACAATCAAGTAGCCGGTCCGCAAAAGGGTCAGAGCCGCCAGTACGTGCTGCGCTTCCCCTCTCTGTACGAACTCTACGCAGAGGCCGACCAAGCCCAGGAGGAACAACTATCCTCCTTGGAAGAACTCGCGGCCGAAGGACAGGCTCATCAGGAGTACATCGAGCGAGTGCGCCGCGAACTGCTCAAAAGCGAGGAACTGAGTTGGGAGCAAAAGAAGGAACTCGAATCAACGCTTGCGGCCGAGGCTGAGCGCGCCCGCGCCGTAGAGGAACTCGCGGCTGAATTGGAGAAAACCATCGATTCCATGCAGGACGAAGGCACGGGCAGCGAAGAGCTACTCAACAAGCTCGACCACATCCGCGAACTCATGGGCGACATCGCCACCCCCGAAATGCAGCAGGCCCTCGCAGAACTGCAAAAAGCTGCCACCGACCCAGACCCCCAAGCCCTCGCCGACGCCCTCAAGCGCTTTAACGAAGACCAGCAAGCCTTCCAGCAACGGCTCGACCGCACCATTGCCCTGCTCGAACAGGTGCGGACCGAGCAGCAGTTGCGCGCCATCGTCGAGCAAGCCGCGGAATTAGCCCGACGCCAGAGCCAAATCAACCGCGAGCTTGCGGACGGCCAGAGCGGCCTGCGCCAGCAGCTACAGGAGGGCAGTTTGCAGCGCGACACCGAGCGACTCGCCGAGCAGCTACAGGAACTGAGCGATTCCACAGCCGAGCAAAATCCCGCGCTCTCTGAACAGCTAGCGCACCGCGCCGAGGACGTAGAGAACAAGGCCCTCTCCGAGCGCATGCGCCAGATGGTGCGCCAGATGCGAGCCAAATCCCCAAGTGCAGCCCAGCAGACCGGACAGGCCCTAGCCGCAGACCTCGACGCACTAGCCGAGGATTTGCAGCAGATGCAAGACGAATACCTCGCCGCAGAAAAGGACCAACTCAGCCGCGAACTGCGCCATGCCATGCGCGACCTCGTCCAGCTATCCCAACGCCAAGAGAGCCTGTTCGGCGACGCCCGCGCCCAAGACCAATTCGCGCTCATGCAAGGCACCAGCCAAGTCGTGGAGCGCATCGCCGCCGTGGGCCGGCGCACCTTGGCCCTCGCTCCCAATCTGAGCGCAACCATCGGCTACGCCCTGCGCGAGATGCACGACGCAGCGCAGCGCCTCGGCCAGCGCGACGTACGGGGAGCGCGCCATCCCCAAAGGAAGGCCATGCGCTATCTCAACGAGACCGTTCTACTCCTGCGCGAGAGCCTCGACAACCTCGCCAAGGCGCAGACCCCTTCGGCCTTTGCCGAGGCCATGCAGCAGTTGCTCGGCCTCTCCGAACAGCAGAGCCAGCTCAACCAAGCCTCCGAACAGGCCATGGGCCAGATGCCCGGCCCTTCACTCCAGCAGCAAATCGCACGCCTCAGCGCCCAACAGCAGGGCCTCATGCAGGCGCTCGACGAGATCGCCCGCTCGCTGCGCGGGCACCGAGGGGCGCAACAGCGAGTACAAGCCATCCGGGACGAGGTGCGAGACGTGCTCGCCGACTTGCAGCGGGGGCGGCTCACCCAGCGCACGCGGCAAAATCAGGAGCGCATCTACCAGCGCATGCTCGACGCCAGCCGCTCCATCCACAGCCGCGGCTTTGATGAAAAGCGGCGCAGCATCACGGCCACCGACCAGCCCTACGCCGGTCCAACTGCCCTACCCACGGATCGTGGGCAGACGCCCGACCTGTGGCGCGAAGCCCTGCGCCAAGCACTCGCCGGCCCCTATCCCGAGGAGTACCGCGCCTTGCTCCGGCGCTACTACGACCAAATCTACCAAGACCTACAAGCGCGCGAAGCCCCATGAAAATACCCGCCCTCATCTGCGCCCTCGGCCTGTGGAGCGCATCAGCTGCGACCGCCGACCTGCAAGCACAAGTCGAGCAAGCGCGTCTATTGCTAGAGCACGACGCACAGGCGGCCTGCAGCGGCCTGCAATCAGTAGTCGAAGCTCCACAGCGCGGCCCGTGGACCGAACCGGCCCGGCTACTGATTGCCGAGTGCAGCCTGCTCCTCGGTGACCTAGATCGCGCAGATAGCTTGTGGGCGGACTTGGAAAGGCGCGGCGGTCCGGCTGCGTACGCGGCTCGCTATCACCGCGCTGAACTGCTCTACTTCCGCGGCGACTTTGCCGCAGCTACAGCCGCTTTGGCTGCGCTGGGCGCAGCCGACCCAAACGATGTCCTCGCCAACGATGTCCTCGCCCTGCTGGCCGTATGCGAAGAGTACGCAGCGTCCGATGCCCTCGCCGATCTCAGCCGCGCTCAACTGCTAGAGCGACAAGGACAGAGCGAAGCGGCCGACGAGTACTGGGCTGCCCTCGAAGAGGGTGCCGACCCAGGCCTTGCCGAGTGGAGTTTGCTTCTCCGCGCTGAATTGCGCTCGCGACAAGACCGTCTCGACGAGGCCATGGCCCTGTACCAGCGCCAAATCGCCCGCTTCCCCCAAGGCGAGCACATCGTCGCCGCCCACCTCGGCCTAGCCGCGCTCTACGAGCGCCAAGGCGCGATTGAGCAGGCCCTCAAAACCTGCGAGACCGCGCTCCTCCAACACCCGCACGACGCCCGCGCCCCAGAGGCGCGCCTGCACATCGAGCGGCTCCGCCACCTACGCGAAAGCGGCTGACCCCATGCCCATTCTCATTGCCTTAGCCCTTTGCACCCTCGCCCTTCTTCCAGCCCGCGCCGAGCAAATCCTCGTGCCCATGGACACCTCCCAGCGCGACCATCTCCGAGCCTACGGCCTCGCTTTCTGGACTTTGGAGCGCGGCATTCCGGTCGAGTGGCTACTCAACTACCGAGGCGGCGCATTCCTCGTCGAAGCACACGCCCTCATCGCCAGCGAAGCCATCCTGCGCGGCATCAGCACCGAGCACATCTCCGAGGCCCAAGTCGCCCAGATTTACGCGGAGATCGATGCGTCCAACATGGAAGTCGTGCGCTTGGAAAAGGTGCCGAAGATCGCCGTGTACACACCGCCTAACAAACAGCCTTGGGACGACGCAGTGACCCTCGCGCTGGAATACGCCCAAATCTCCTACGAAAAAATCTGGGACGACGAAGTGCTCCAAGGCGCGCTCGACGACTACGATTGGCTGCACCTGCATCACGAGGATTTCACCGGCCAGTACGGCAAGTTCTATGGCTCGTACAGCAATCAGGTTTGGTATCGCGAACAGCAGGCCACGTACGAGCAGATGGCGCGCCGCCTCGGCTACGCCAAAGTCTCTGCACAAAAGAAGGCCGTAGTCGTCAAAATCTACGAGTACATGGCCGCAGGCGGCTTCCTCTTCGCCATGTGCTCGGCCACCGACACCTTTGACATCGCCCTCGCCGCGCTCAACGTGGATATATGCCACGCAGTCTTCGACGGCGATCCAGCCGACCCCAATGCCCAGGCCCAGCTCGACTTCAGTCGCACCGTGGCCTTTGAGAACTTCGTCCTCGAAACCAACCCGCTCGTGTACGAATTCTCAAACATCGACACCACGCCGGACGACATGCGCCGAATCCGCACGGCCGAGGCCGAGTATTTCACGCTATTCGAGTTCTCCGCCAAATACGACCCCGTGCCGACGATGCTCACCCAGTGCCACACCAACATCGTCGATGGCTTCCTCGGCCAGACGACGGCCTTCCGCCAGTCGCTGATCAAGGACTCGGTCATCCTCCTCGGCCAAGAAGAGGGCACCGACAGTGTCAAGTACATCCACGGCCGCGTCGGCAAGGGCACTTTCACTTTCTACGCCGGCCACGACCCAGAAGACCACAGGCACCACGTCCACGACCCGCCGACCAACCTCACCTTGCATCCCAACTCGCCCGGTTATCGACTAATTCTGAACAACGTGCTCTTTCCGGCGGCAAAGAAAAAAGAGCGCAAGACCTGAGCTTCGTTTTCTCCATCAAACCACTCCAAGCGGCCTAGGCTGTCGCAGTTTTGAAACCAGCTTTAGAATCTTTTAGCGGAGGAGTTCCCCATGGCGGATTCAATTCGGTTGTTGAGCGACGAAGAGGTGCAGCGGTTTATCGTCGATGGATGTCTGACTGTGCAGGCGGATTATCCACCCTCGTTTCACGCCAGCATTCGCGATCAGATCGAGGCGGTTTTTGCAAAAGAAGGCAATCCCGGAAATAACATTTTGCCTCGGGTTCCGCTGGTCGGGCGCGTGTTTGAGCACCCCAATGTGAAGGGTGCCCTGACGAGTCTGTTGGGACCCGATTACATTTTGAATCCCCATCGACATTGCCACTTGAATCCACCCGGGCGACAAGGACAGCAATGGCATAAGGATTGTTATGTGTACGATCACAATTTGCGGCATCCGAGATTTTACTGGGTGCTCGCTTTTTATTTTCCCCAGGACACGACCGAGGATATGGGGCCGTCGGGGGTGTTGCCCGGGATGCAGATGTACAAAACCATTAGCGATGTGGATCCCGAAAAAACACAGGAAGAAGCGTTGGCATTTTGCGGTCCTGCGGGGACGGTGGCGCTCATTCACTTTGATTCTTGGCATCGCGCAACAGAGAATATCAGTAGCAAAAGTCGGTATATGTTGAAATTTCAGTTTGCCCGTACGCAGGAGCCAGAGAAACCGACATGGGATCATCAAAGTCGCGCGTGGTCGCCCGGAATCGAGGATCGGCATCCGGCCCTATCGCGAGATGTCTGGCACTGGTTGTGCGGGGAACCTGCAAAAAAACAGCAGCCTTCAAATGGCAATATGCAAGACTTGCTCTCGGTCTTAAAGCGCGGATCAGAGGGCGAGCGGTTGGATGCGGCGTATTGGCTGGCCGAGTTTGGCGCGCCGGCCGTGCCCGAACTCGTCGCCGCCATGCGAGAGGAAGCACTGGCCACTATCGACGAAACCGAGGCCAAGACACCGGATAATGCCCACGGCACAAATCCCACGAGCGGTTGTGCGGCGCTGGCATTGGCATCCATAGGCGCACCAGCCGCAGGGGCTTTGGCGGAGATGTTGTCCGATGAGCACTGGTGGGTGCGGGCGGTCGCCGCCCATGTGTTGGGACGCTTGGGCGCGAGCGCAATGGAAGCAGAACCCGCCCTGAGAATGGCGATGAGCGATCACCACTGGTGGGTGCGCCGCAATGCGATTGAAACTTTGGGCACCATCGGCGTTTTTTCTGCTGAGCTGATTGCTGACCTGACAACAGCACTCGGCGATGAGGACTACCGCGTGCGCCGCAACGCCGCCCTCGTGCTGGCGAAGTCCGGCGAAGCGAGTTGTGTGGCGATTGAGACATTGGCTGAGATGCTCAAAGACGAGAACCGCTACAACCGATTTTACGCCGCTTATGGGTTAAAACAAATTGGCACGCCCGACGCACGGGATATTTTGCTGCGTGCACTTTTCAACTCGCGCTGGTGCTCCATTACGACAAAAGACAACATCTACTGAAGCCCCAAAAGCCGTGCGAAATCTGGCCAAGCCGCCCCTCCGCTCATACTTTTTGTCGATTCACCAACCCATTCTTCTGAAAGGAAGTACATGTCAGACACCGAGGCCGTAGCTCAGCTCGGCCAAATCAGGGACCGCATCTACGGCGAGATCGGCCAAGTCGTCATCGGTCAGAAGCAAATCGTCGAAGAACTGCTCATAGCCTTGCTCGCCGGCGGCCACTGCCTGCTCGTAGGCGTACCCGGACTAGCCAAAACTACGCTCATCCAAACCCTCGCACGCACGCTCGATCTCTCCTTTGGCCGCATCCAATTCACTCCGGATCTCATGCCCTCGGACATCACCGGCACCGAGGTGCTCGAAGAGGATATCGACACCGGCCGCAAGGCATTTCGCTTCATCCGCGGGCCCCTGTTTGCCAATGTCATCCTCGCCGACGAAATCAACCGCACGCCTCCCAAGACCCAAGCGGCCCTGCTCCAAGCCATGCAGGAACACGCGGTCACCGCGGCCGGCGAGACCATGCAGCTCAGCGAGCCCTTCTTCGTACTTGCTACCCAAAACCCCATCGAGCAGGAGGGCACCTATCCCCTGCCCGAAGCCCAGCTCGACCGCTTTATCTTTGAACTGTGGATCGACTATCCCAGCGACCGCGAGGAAGAGGACATCGTCCGCGCCACCACCAGCGTCGCCCAAGCCACCGTCAGCCAAGTCGTCGATGCCGAGCAGATCATCGAACTGCAACAACTCGTGCGGCGGGTGCCCGTGGCCGATCACTGCGTCCGCTACGCCGTCTCACTCGTGCGCTCTTCCCGACCCGAAGATGCCCAAGCACCGGACTACATCCGCGAGATGGTCAGTTGGGGTGCCGGGCCTCGCGCCTCCCAGTACTTAGTCTTAGCAGCCAAGGCGCGGGCCATCCTCGCTGGCCGGCACTCGGTCGCCATCGAGGACATCCGCGCTGTGGCCCTGCCGGTGATGCGCCACCGCCTAGTCGTCAACTTCCACGCCGAAGCGCAAAACATCAGCGCGGTCGGCCTAATCGAACGCCTGCTCGCCGACGTGGAGCCAGAATCCTAGCGTGAGCGAAGCCGCCTCCTACCTCCACCCGGAAACCATCTCGCGCCTCTCGCGCCTCGATCTGATTGCGCGCCTCGTGGTCGAGGGCTTTATCACCGGCCTGCACCGCAGCCCGTACCACGGCTTCTCGGTCGAATTCTCCGAGCATCGTCCCTACATGCCGGGCGACCCCCTGCGCGACCTCGATTGGAAGGCATACGCCAAGTCCGACCGCCTGTACGTCAAACAGTACGAAGAGGAAACCAATCTCAAAGCCTATCTGCTGCTCGACGTGTCCGGCTCCATGGACTTTGCGGCCGGCGCACCGCTGAGCAAATTTCGCTATGCGGTCTCTCTAGCAGCCGCCCTGTCGTACCTCATGCTCAAGCAGCGCGACGCAGTCGGCCTGTTGCTCTACCACCACCAAACTGAGGCGTACGTGCCGCCGCGCTCAGTGCAAAGCCACCTCCAAGTGCTCCTCAAAACCATCGACCAAGCGCGGCCGCACAACGAGACGAGCATGGCCCCGGCCTTCCACGACCTCGCCGAGCGCATCCGCCGCCGCGGCCTCGTCATCGTGCTCTCCGACCTGCTCGACGCGCCCGATCAAGTCCTCGAAGGGCTGCGCCACTTCCGCCACCTGCGGCACGAAGTGATCGTCTTCCACCTGCTCGACCCCCGCGAGCGCGACCTCGCCTTCCGCGACCAGACCCGCTTCTACGACCTCGAAGACCCAGACCAAACCCTCACCACCCAGCCTTGGCACATCCAGCACGAATACCGCGCGCTGATGGACGAGCTGATCCAGACCTATCGGCTCGGGTGCGCCGAGGCCGGCATCGACTACGCCCTGCTCGACACGGCGACCCCCTTTGACGTGGCCCTATCGCGCTACCTAGCGCAGCGCAAAAAAATGGGTTAGCCGTCCTTCGACAAGCTCAGGACATCGCCCTTGGGCTGAGCCTGTCGAAGCCCGTCCTGAAACTTGACTTTTTTGTACAGATTCCTAACTTCTTGAGACTACGCCTAGATACAAGGAGCCACCATGAGCGAAAGCACCCAAACCCTAGAGCAATTTGCCAACCGCGATTACGAGTGGGGATTCGTCACCGACATAGAGGCCGACTCGGCCCCACCCGGCCTCAACGAAGAGATCATCCGCTTCATCTCCGCCAAAAAGGACGAGCCTGAGTTCATGCTCGACTGGCGGCTCAAAGCCTATCGCCGCTGGCTCACCATGGAGGATCCAACGCGCCGCAAAGAAAGCCAGCGCTGGGCCATGGTCCACTATCCCGACATCAACTACCAAGACATCGTGTACTACTCGGCCCCCAAGCAGAAACAACTCGACAGCCTCGACGAGGTCGATCCCGAAATCTTGGCCACCTACCAGAAGCTGGGTATCCCCCTCGAAGAGCAGAAAATGCTCGCCGGTGTGGCTGTGGACGCCGTCTTCGACAGCGTCTCCGTGGCCACCACGTTCAAGGACAAGCTGGCCGATTTGGGCATCATCTTCTGCTCCATGTCCGAAGCCATCCAAGATCACCCCGAGCTCGTGCGAAAATACCTCGGCTCGGTCGTGCCCTACACCGACAATTTCTTCGCCACCCTCAACTCCGCAGTCTTTACCGACGGCTCCTTCGTGTACGTACCTCCGGGCGTGCGTTGCCCTATGGAGCTATCGACATATTTCCGCATCAACGCGGCGAACACCGGCCAATTCGAGCGCACCTTGGTCATCGCCGACGAGGGGTCGTATGTGTCATATTTGGAAGGGTGCACAGCGCCCATGCGCGACGAAAATCAACTCCACGCAGCCGTCGTCGAACTCGTAGCCCTCGGCGACGCGCAGATCAAGTACTCCACCGTGCAGAACTGGTACCCCGGCGACAACGAGGGCAAAGGCGGGATCTACAACTTCGTCACCAAGCGCGGTGCGTGTCGCGGCGACCGCTCCAAGATCTCGTGGACCCAAGTCGAGACCGGCTCGGCCATCACCTGGAAGTACCCTAGCTGCATCCTCCAGGGCGATCACTCGGTCGGCGAATTTTACTCGGTGGCCGTCACCTCCAAGCGGCAGCAGGCCGACACGGGCACCAAAATGCATCACATCGGCAAAAACACCCGCAGCACCATTGTCTCCAAGGGCATTTCGGCCCAGCGCGGCCAAAACACCTATCGCGGCAAGGTGCAGGTGCTCAAAAACGCGATCGGTGCCCGCAACTTCACCCAGTGCGATTCCATGCTCATCGGCGACCAATGCGGCGCGCACACCTTTCCCTACATCGAGGTCCGCAATCCCACCGCCCACGTCGAGCACGAGGCTTCCACCTCTAAGATCGGCGAGGACCAGATCTTCTACTGCAACCAGCGCGGGATTTCCACTGAAGACGCCATCTCCATGATCGTCAACGGCTTCTGCAAGGAAGTCCTCGCCGAGCTGCCGATGGAATTCGCCGTCGAAGCGCAAAAGCTGCTCGGCATCAGCCTCGAAGGCAGCGTGGGGTAGATGAGTCAGACCTTAATTCGTTGTGGATCGCCCCTGACCAAAGCCATAAGAGGTTGAACCATGTCCAGCACCATCCCATACCAAGAGAGAACCTCGGCCGAGGCGGTTGGCCTAGCTGAAGAAGAGGTGCCCGTCATCGTGTTGCCCAATGGCGAGCGGTTGGAGTTTCCCGGCTGCCGCGCCTACAAAATGTCCCTGTCCGAACTAGAAGAGTACGAAGGCCGCTATGAGTATTGGTATGGTCCCACCGAAACCCTCATCGTCGTGGCAGACGAGCCCAGAGTCAGCGGGGATCACGAACTGCCCGCGCCCTACTTGATGCAACTAGTTCAACAAATCGCCGATGAGTGCGGGGCGCACTTTGTCCCCTTTGGCACGGTCAGCATCTGGGATGCAAATGCCGAAGGCGTCCCTCGGGTCGTCATGCGTCCCGATCAGTGCCTTTACTTGCGTCCCCAGTCGGCTCGATTGCCCGACAAGGACGGGTTGAAGTTGGGCTTTCACACCTTGCCCGATGTGGTGTTGGAAGTTGATCATACGACCGACATTCGGCGGGGGAAGCTGCATCAGTATGCGTTGTGGGGTTTTCCCGAAGTGTGGGTCGAAGTCCCCGAGGCGTACACGCCTAGCCGACGGGCCGGCAAGCCTCGGTTGACGATCTATGTATTGGAAGGCAGTCAATATCGCGAAGTCGCGGCGAGCCGTGCGTTAGCGGGTTGGACGGCGGCGGAAATACACCGGGCACTCAACGAGCGATTGGGGTGGTCGTCGGAGACCACAGCGGCACTGTTGCGGGTGGCGCGTGCACTAACGGCGCGTTTGGGCACGGCTGGTCCTGAAGGTACGCCGCGCTTGCGAATGCACCGTGAAGAAGGCAAACGAGCTTTGTTGTGTCAGCAAGCGGCACTGCGGTTTGGCGAGAATGTGGCCAAGGATTTGGCGTCGTTGCTCGCAGACGTGTCGGGTGAAAACCTGACGCATGTGGGCGGCTGGATCGTAACATCCCACAACGCCGATGAACTGCTTCGCCGAGTGCGAGAGAATAGGGCCTAGCTTGGCATTGATTTTGAATAAAATGCGGCCACAACAACAGACGATGGTGTTTGATACATAAACTTGACAAGTCCATCAACTTAGGCTCAAAGAAGAGCTACATTTATCCACCCAAAATCAAACCTTAGTAGAAAGCGTCCTATGCTCCACATCGAAAACCTCCACGTCGCCGTTGAAGACACCCCCATCCTGCGCGGTGTCTCGCTAGAAGTAGAACCCGGCGAAATCCACGCCATTATGGGCCCCAACGGCTCGGGCAAAAGCACCCTCGCGCAAGTCTTAGCCGGACGCGAGGGCTACGACATCACCGAAGGCTCGGCCACGTACTGCGGCCAAGACCTGCTAGAACTCGCGCCAGAAGAGCGGGCGTGTGCCGGGCTGTTCCTCGCCTTTCAGTACCCAGTGGAAATCCCCGGCGTCAACTCCACGTACTTCCTCCGCCAAAGCTACAACGAACTCCGCAAGCAACGCGGCGAAGAAGAACTCGACGCCTTCGACTTCCTCGGCCTGATCCGCGAAAAGCTCGCCTTGGTGGAAATGGACGAGAGCTTCCTCAAGCGGTCGGTCAACGAAGGCTTTTCCGGCGGCGAGAAAAAGCGCCACGAAATTTTGCAGATGGCCGTATTGGAACCCAAGCTGTCGATCCTCGACGAGACCGACTCCGGCCTCGACATCGACGCACTGCGGATCGTCGCCCAAGGCGTCAATGAGCTCCACGCCCCAGACAAAGCCGTCGTCGTCGTCACGCACTACCAGCGCCTCCTCAACTACATAGTCCCCGATTTCGTCCACGTGCTCTACGAGGGGCGCATCGTCCAGTCGGGCGGCAAGGAACTGGCGCTGACGCTAGAGGAAAAGGGTTACGACTGGGTCAAGGAGCCGGTCCAATGAACGGCGTCGCCCATTATCAGTCCTGCTTTAACGACCTCGTCGGTAAAGATGAGTTGCTGTCGCTGCGGCAAAAGGCCATTGAGCACTTCGCCGACGCTGGCTTTCCCACGACCAAAGACGAGGAGTGGGCTTTTACCAACATCGGCCCGCTGACTCGGGTCAACTTCGAGCTAGCCGCGTCTGCGTCCGTACCTGCCGTTCTCGACGACTACCGCTACGGCCTCAACGGGCTGGTCTTTGTCGATGGCCACTTTGCTCCTGCGCATTCTCATCTCAATGGCCTATCCGCCGGTGTGCGCGTCGAGCGCTTAGGCGACGCCATCGCCGCAAACGGCGACCTAGTCTCGGACTCCCTAGGCCAAGTTGCCGCTACCGAGAACGAGGCATTCACCGCGCTCAACACCGCCTTCCTACAAGACGGTGCGGTCGTTTATCTGCCCTCGGGAACCGTCGTCGAGCAACCCATCCATTTGCTCTTTGTCTCCACCGGCCAACGCGCCAACGTCGTTTCCCATCCGCGCGTCCTCGTAGTCGCCGAAGCCAACGCCCAAGCGACTATAGTCGAAAGCTACGTCGGCTTGGATTCGGAACCGTATCTGACCAACAGCGTCAGCGAATTCTTCGTCGGCCCCAACGCCGTGCTCGACCACTACCGAGTCCAGCGCGAATCCACCGCCGCCTTCCACATCGCAGCGACCCACGTCCGCGAGGAACGCGCCGCCCAATTCCGCTCGACCGCCATCACCTTGGGAGGACGCCTGACCCGCCATCACGTCCACACCGCGCTAGAAGGCGAAGGCGTTGACTCCACTCTCAACGGCCTCTACATCGAAGACGGGGCGCAACACGTCGATAACCACACGCTCATCGAACACGCCCAGCCGCACTGCCAAAGCCACGAGTTCTACAAGGGCATTCTCGGCGGCCGAGCCACCGGCGTCTTCCGCGGCAAGATCCACGTTCACCAAGCCGCGCAAAAAACCGACGCCTACCAAGCCAACCAAAACCTCCTGCTCTCGGAGACGGCCCAAATAAACACCAAGCCCCAACTCGAAATCTACGCCGACGACGTCAAGTGTTCGCACGGAGCTACCATTGGCCAGCTCGACGAAGACGCCCTCTTTTACCTGCGCTCCCGTGGCATTGGCCACCAAGAAGCTGTCCGGGTGCTGACGCGCGCTTTTGCCGGCGAGGTTCTCGACCGCGTGCGCGTCCCTGCCCTCAAAGACCAACTCGACCGACTAGTCGATCACCGGCTAGATCAAGCCGCCGCCGCAGTTGCCCCATGACCGCTTCCTTTGACATCGCCAAAGTCCGCCGCGATTTCCCCGTACTCGGCGAGAAAATCCGCAGCAAGGATCTCGTCTATTTCGACAACGGCGCGACTACCCAAAAGCCGCTGACGGTCATCTACGCGCTCCAGCGCTACTACGCCCGCGAAAACGCCAACATCCATCGCGGCGTCCACTTCCTCAGCCAACAGGCGACCTTTGCCTACGAACGCGCGCGCGGTCGAGTCGGCCAATTCATCAACGCCCGCGAGAGCAGCGAGGTCGTCTTCGTGCGCGGCACCACCGAAGCGCTCAATCTCGTCGCCCACAGCTACGGTCGATCGCAGCTAGGCCCCGACGACGAGATCATTGTCTCGCAGCTAGAGCACCACTCCAACATCGTGCCGTGGCAACTGCTATGCGAGGAAAAGGGCGCGCACCTGCGGGTAGTGCCCATCAGCGAGAGGGGCGAGTTCCTCTTCGACGAATACGAAAAGCTGCTCACTGAGCGCACCCGCATCGTCGCCATCGCCCACGCTTCCAACGCCCTCGGCACCATCCTGCCGGTAAAGGAAATCGTCGCCTTGGCTCATCAGCACGGCGCAGTCGTCGTCGTCGATGGAGCGCAAGGAGTGCCTCACCTGCCGGTGGATGTGCAAGACCTCGACTGCGACTTCTACGCCTTTTCCGGGCACAAGCTCTTCGGCCCCACCGGCATCGGCGTGCTCTACGGCAAGCAGGCCCTTTTACACGCCATGCCGCCCTATGAAGGCGGCGGCTCCATGATCGAAAAGGTGAGCTTTGCCGGCACCACGTACGCTCCCCCACCGATGCGCTTTGAGGCCGGCACGCCGCACATCGCCGGCGTCACTGGCTTGGAGACCGCCATTGATTACGTCAACTCCGTGGGCCGCGAGCAGGTCGCCGCGTACGAGGCCGACTTGCTCGCGTACGCAGACGCAGCCCTCGCCGACGTTTCGGGACTACGCCTGATTGGCACGGCCCGCGAGCGCGTGGCCGTGATCTCCTTCACCCTCGGCGACATCCACCCACACGACATCGGCACCGTGCTCGACGCCGAGGGCATTGCCGTGCGCGCTGGCCACCACTGCGCCCAGCCAACCATGCAGTTTTACCAAGTGCCCGCTACGGTGCGCGCCTCGTTGGCTTTTTACAACACGCGCACGGAAATTGACGCCCTAGTCGCGGCGTTACACAAGGTCAAGAAGGTATTTGGCGGGTGAGGAGTGGATAAAGATTTATACAACATCAACAAGGTATTTCAACGATGACTGAGCTCCGCGAACTGTACCAGCAGATCATCCTTGATCACAACAAAAATCCGCGCAACTTCGGCAAGTTGCCCGAGGCCAATCGCATGCAAGAGGGCCACAATCCCCTGTGTGGCGATCACCTGCAGATCTATCTCCACGTGGCCGACGAACGGATTGCCGACATCAGCTTTGACGGGTCGGGTTGCGCCATTTCCAAAGCCTCGGCTTCCCTGATGACCGCCGCCCTCAAGGGCAAGCGTCCCGACGAGGCAGTCGAGCTGTTTGAGCAGTTCCAGCAGATGGTGACTGCGGAACCAGACGCGCCCGTTGATCACCAAGCCTTGGGCAAGATGGCCGTCTTCGCAGGGGTGCGCGAGTTCCCCATGCGCGTCAAGTGCGCGACCCTCGCTTGGCACGCCGCCAAAGCGGCCATAGAACAAGACTCGTCGCCCGTATCCACCGAATAGGACGTGTAACTAACCGCTAAAAGGAGTCCTCCATGGAACTGTTGCACGAGAAAACCTTTCCCCCCGATTCTACCGAGGCCAAAGTCGTGGCCGTGCTCAAGACCTGCTACGATCCCGAGATTCCGGTCGATATCTTTGCCCTCGGCCTGATCTACGACGTTGAGGTCAGCGACTCGCAGGACGTCCACGTGACCATGACCTTGACCTCGCCCGCCTGTCCGGTAGCCGGCACGCTGCCGCCGGAAATCGAACACAAAATCAAGTCCCATGTCCCGGGCATCGCCACAGCCCTGGTCGAGGTCGTGTGGGATCCGCCGTGGACGATCGACATGATGACCGAAGGGGCCAAACTCGAACTAGGCATGATGTAATCATGAAACTCAACTCGAGCGAAGAATACGGCTTGCGCTGCCTCTTGCAACTGGCTCGCCAGGCCCCCGGCAGCCTGACCATCCCGGAAATCAGCCAAGCCGAGGGCATCACCCATCACAACGTCGCCAAGCTCTTGCGCATTCTTCGGCAAGGCGGCTTTGTGGCAAGCGCCCGCGGCCAGCAAGGCGGCTACGCCCTCGCCAAGCCCCCCCACCAAATCGCCGTGGCCGACGCGCTCGACACGCTAGGTGGTCGCCTCTTTGACGACGATTTCTGCGATCACTTTGCCGGCAGCGCAGATTGCTGCACGCACTCGCTCACCGCGTGTTCAGTGCGCGCGCTGTGGGGGCAAGTACAGCAGGCCGTCGATCAAATTTTATCGCGCACAACCCTCGCCGACCTGCTGGAACAAGGCTACGCCCTCGCCGACGAAGAGGCCCTGCTCGATATATCGGCTTAAAGTTTTACACTTTTCAATGGATAGGAGACATCCGTTGAAAGAACTCGACCGCATAACGATCAATCCCAAAATCTGCTTAGGACAACCCACTATTCGGGGCATGAGGATCACCATAAGCGTGATACTCAAAATGCTGGCTGGGGTAAGTCCATCCCAGAAGTGTTGGAGGCGTATCCAGAACTCGAAGAAGAAGACGTTCGTCAGTCCATAAGATATGCGGCGTGGGTCGTTTCTGATCAGATTCAATTAACGCCAACATCGTAAGCGAAAATCTTGTCGGAATTACAGTTTCTCGCCGACATGAACATCTTCGACAACAGGGGCGCTCGCAAACTGCCTATCGAATAAAGTATTATGATGCCTACCCCTATGCCACTGACGAAACCGGGGAAATAGTACACATCAGTGACGCAGAAAAAGATCATTCCTACCATTGTACAGGCTGTAATAAGCCAATGGTATGCCGTCAGGGAGAAAAAAGAGAATGGCACTTCGCGCATAAGGCGGCACAAGGGGGTTGTTCTTGGGAAAGTGTACTGCACAAACAAGCCAAGCACCTGATTGAACAGGGTTTTAAGTTTGCTCAAAAAAACGAACAGCCTTACTTCATACACCTATCTTGCGATACTTGCGAGAATAATTACATATCAGGAGATATTGCTTCGAGTTGCTCTGATGTGATACTGGAAAAATCTGTTGTTGATAACACACGATCTGATATTGTATTTATCAGAAAAAATAGTAACTGTTATCTCATTATTGAAGTTGTTGTTGAACATGCTTTGGAGCCGGAAACAGAAGCACGATACAAGGCTGCGGGGCATCCTGTCTTTATCTTGGAGCTAGACGACTTCTGCCAGCTTAAAGAGCTTGAAAAGCAAATTGTTATTCCCAAGGCCTTGAATACTAAAACGAAGATCTGTGAGAAATGTAAAGAGGAGGAGAAGAGGGAAAAACAACGGCAGGAGATGAAGGAGAAGAGGGAAAAACAGCGTCAGCTAATAGAAGCAGAGAGGGAAAAACAACGTCTGTTCAGAGAAGAAAAGTGGGAGAGACAGCATCTATTCAGAGAAGAAAGAAGAAAAAAACAGCGTCAGTTAGTAGAAACTGAATTGCATCGTCTAAATACCCGTACTCCAGCCGAAAGCAAAAAATTATATCGTTGGGAGATAGACAAATATGGGAGCCCGATGTCCCTAAGCAAACAAGAAAAAGTATTTGCTAATGCCATAATATTATGCGAACTCGGATTCCGCCAGTATAATCTCCAAGAACCTTGGAATTTTAGTTTCGATACACGCTGGGGAACAATCCATGCCCATCTAGGTCCGATTTGGGAAGACACAGCCTGCCTGCTTGACGGCATAGGAGCTGATGAACAATCGTCGGAGTTGCAGAAGTTCGTATTCGATGTCGCATACAAAAAGATAGAGGCTGCCGGAGTTGAGTTACGAAAAAGTTTCTATTTCAGAATGATTTGACAAATACTCGGACTCTCCCTCACCCCCGAAACGCATCCACCTCCCCCTCGGCTCCGGGTTAGGGTCCGCCGCAGTCGAATGCCATATCCGGCTGTCCATCACCAGCGCACTGCCCGCCGGGCCGACAACCTAGATCTCCCCTCCAGTCCAAGTCCTCGCGATTGGGCACTTGCGTCTTAAACTCGGTCTGCGCGCTCCGCACGTGCCCCGGGGC
>JAPOYQ010000055.1 GCA_026706505.1 Gemmatimonadota bacterium | reverse complement strand
CATCGGGCAGATCAAGAAGGGGACCGACGTTATAGGCGCGCGCACCCGCGTACGAGCCATCGTGCAGCGTCCGCACCCGGCCGGCAATTTCCAAGGTTAGCCCGTGCATGTCGTCGGTCTTGCCGCCCACGCGAAGCTGAACCTGACCGCCGACGCCAGCCGCAAAGCACGCCTGCACGCTTTCGACGTCCCAGACCGACACGACCCAGCCGTCGGCTCCCTGAGCGAGCAATTGCTCCAACACAAACGTCGAATCCCCGGACGAACCGCCGCCGATGTTGTCGCCCATGTCAAGCAAACACACGGGCGTTTCTTCGCTTGCCAACGCCAACCGCACGGCCTCGGCCGGATCGGGCACCGAGTGCTTTAGCTGGTCGCGGCTGGCCCACATCTGCTCGCCCAACCGCTCGGCTTCGCGCTGCGCCTTTTCTTCGTCCCCATCGGCAATCACCACAATCGCCGGCCCCATATAGGGCACGTCCGCGTATTGATAACCTCCGGCAATGCTGCACCCGAGGATCCCCGCCTGGGACTCCAACTCAATCGCCGCCTGCATCAGCGGCTGCATGGGCGCGACGCTCGTGTTGTGGAAGTAAATGTTGAAGAGCACTTCCGGCTTGACCAACGCCATCTTGGGCTGGATCTCGCCGCGAATCTGCCGCGTCAAAATGGACGCAGCCTGCAAGCCTCGTTCTCGCTGGTCGATATGGGGATTGGTCTTGTAGATGATCAAAGAATCGGCCGCGGCCACCAGTTCCGGGGGCACGTTGGCGTGGTAGTCGTGAGTCACGGCGATGGGCAAGTCGCCCACCAGCGCGCGCACCCGACGCACGGTCTCTCCATCAGCCTGAGGGAACTCCTCGGCGACCATGGCCCCGTGCAGTGCCAACAGCACCCCGTCGAGCTTGGGGGCCGCCTCAAGCCCGCTGAGGATGCGCCCAACAAAGTGCTCGTATGTATCCGCAGTCACCGGACCACCCGGCATCGCCGACGTCGCCAAGAGCGGATAGAGTTCATAGCCGAACTCCTCGGCCCCGGCGATATAGCCGGCGATCTCGTGGAACGTTCCCGCGTACTGGCTAATCACATCCGCGCCTTCGCAACCCCCGAAATCCTCCAACTGCGTCGGCTGCGAATAGAACGAATTCGACTCGTGGGAAAAACCTGCTGTTGCAATGCGCATTCGGTATCACCTTTCTAGCGAACAGATCGCTTTGTTGCCTCGCTTGCCGTAGAATATAGTGCTATCTTTCCCAAACGCTTATGAACCGTTGGCAAAAGATATTCACCTATAAAAAGACCAAGCGCCTGACGCAAATGGTCGCCTGCGGCGGCTGAGCCTCCAAGCTGCGCCCCGACCAGTTGCGGCGCGCCCTGGCAGGTCTGCCAGCAAACAGCGATCCCAATCTGCTCGTCGGCTTCAACCTCGCCGACGACGCCGGCGTCTATCGCCTCAACGAGCGCGAAGCCCTCGTGCAGACCGTCGATTTCTTCACCCCCATCGTCGACGATCCCTACACCTTTGGAGCCATCGCCGCGGCCAACTCGCTCAGCGACGTGTACGCCATGGGCGGCAAGCCCCTCACCGCGCTCAACATCGCGGGTTTTCCCGCCGGCGATCTCGATCCCGAAGTGTTCAACGAGATTCTGCGCGGCGGCCAAGCCAAAACAGCCGAAGCCGGCTGTACCCTCGTCGGTGGGCACACCGTGCAAGACCCAGAACTCAAGTACGGCCTCGCCGTCACCGGCCTCATCCACCCCGACCGCATTTACACCAATGCCGGAGCCCAGCCCGGCGACCGTCTCATCCTCAGCAAGAAACTGGGTACCGGGCTGATCGCCAACGCCTTCAAGGCCGGTCAGCTCGCCGAAACCGACCTTGTCGAAGCCGTGGAATCCATGCTCGCGCTCAACAAGGCAGGTGCCGAAATCCTGCCGGACTTCGCCGTCCACGCCGTCACCGACATCACCGGCTTCGGCCTTTTGGGGCACGCTGCGGAA
>JAPOYQ010000692.1 GCA_026706505.1 Gemmatimonadota bacterium | reverse complement strand
CCTTGCTCGGCCACTTCTTGCCTGCCTACCGCCCTCAGCTCAAAGTGCGCGAAAAAGCCCGGCCTAAGTTCTACTGGTTCGATGCTGGGGTGGCCCGGGCCGCCGCCGGCCTCACCTATGACCCGCCCGACCGCCTATGGCTGGGCGCGGCCCTAGAGACTTTGGTCTATCACGAATTGCGCGTCTACAATCACGTGTACAACAAACACCGTCCCATCGCCTTTTACCGCACCCCTGCTGGCGCAGAAATCGACTTTGTCATTGAAACGCGCAAACGCACGGCTTCCTCGCCGCCGCACGTCGTCTGTTTGGAAATCAAGTTGGCGGAAAAGTGGAACCGGAGTTGGGAGAAGTCCATGCGCTCCTTGCACGAGACAGAGGGCATTGAGGTAGAGCGCATGATCGGCGTCTATACCGGCGAGCGAGTCTATCACTACGACGGCTTGGACGTGTGGCCGCTGGAGGAGTTTTTGCGCCGACTGTACGAGGGCGAGGTCTTTTAGAAGCTGTTGAGATCTTCAGATGCCTTTAGCGACAGTACTCTCGCCGAGACCATGTGCTCAGCGGGGCTTATGACAGCGACTCAACCACCCAATCTGCGCTGCCGCCTTATCGATAGCCTCTCAGAAGCTCCATCACGTAAATACCAAAAATGCCTACTATATTGAAAAGGGGACCGTATCACTTTTACTTTCTTGCCGGGGACGGCGGCGAACCTCCGCATGTACACGTGCGGCGGGATCGACAATTCGCTAAGTTTTGGTTGGAACCTGTCGTGCTGCAAAAGGCCGGTAGCTTCGACAGGACGGAAATTCGACGCATTCAGAGGATTATACAACAGCATCAAACAGCATTTTTGGAGGCTTGGTGTGACTTCTTTAACCGTTGAGCTGGAATTGCCTAGGGCCACCCGCATCAGAGCTACCGACGATACCCTGATAGCAGAACTGGCTGACGGGCGCAGTATCTCTGTCCCCCTAGCTTGGTATCCGAGGCTTGTTCACGCCACACCGGAAGAACGAAACCACTGGCAGCTCATCGGCGACGGCCAGCACATCCATTGGGAGGATCTCGACGAGGATATCAGCGTGGAGAACCTGATGGCCGGACAGCGGTCAGGCGAAAGTAAGCGCTCCTTTGAGCGGTGGCTCACTGCAAAAAAAGAAGGACGTGGACTCACGCTTTATGAGCTTCGCCAAGCAAAAAGAAACGACGAAGCGGCTGGGTAATTGATTGTGCCTCTCAAGCCGCGACGGGCGTGGGCAATTCCGGTACGTATTCGTAGTCTGGCTCGGACTTTTGCCGCTCGAGGATGGCGGCGATCTCCGTCCATGCCTCGTACAGCCCCTGCGGACAGTGCGGCAGATCGCTTTTGATGGCCGCGTGTAGCTTGCCGAGCCGGTAGCACGGCACGCCGGCGTACATGTGGTGTTCGATGTGGTAGTTCATGTGCCAGTAGAGGAAGCGGAAGAACGGATTCAAGATGACCGTGCGGGTGCAGAGCCGAAAGTCCGGCACGTCGTCCTGCAAGCCGATGTGCTGGGTGTTGTTGCACAGAAACAGCAACCAGCCGCCGTAAAAAGGCGCGAGCGTAACGAGCACTGGCACCATCCACAGGCCGAAGTACAAGGATACCACTACGATTAGGGCGTGCCCCACCAGCAAGAAGCGATCCCAGCGGATGAGCCGCCGCCGTTTGTCTGGGTCCGACTCGGGGAAGAGCGCCAGCTCCCATTCGCCCTCTAATTTCCCGCGCGCGCGCCGCCAAGTCGTCTTGTAGCGCGCGTACAAACCCCACGGATTTACAACGGCACTCTTGAGAAAATCCACGAATCGCAATTGGGCTGGCAGGACCACTTCGAGATCGTCGGGCGGGTGCAGAGTGTACTTGTGGTGCTCGGCGTGACTGGTCCAGAAGTGGATGTGGTTGTACGCGCCGAGAAAGCTGAACACGCGCAGGAAGAAGTAGTTGAGGAATTTGCTCTTGAAGACGGTGGAATG
>JAPOYQ010000020.1:6333-19734 GCA_026706505.1 Gemmatimonadota bacterium | reverse complement strand
CTGCTCCCGGCGTCGGAGGATCAACACGCCGTTATTGCCGGGAGCCAGCGGGGCCAAGGCATGCAAGTTCAGTTAGGGTCGCTGCGTCGGATAGGGATGGACTTTGAGCTTGGCGGCGACCTCGTAGCTTGCCGCGAATTGTTCCACCGTCTCTTGCTGCAACCCCCCGAAACCGACGATTCAGTCGGGCGTGTTCTGTTCAATGTAGAGCCGAGTATCTTTTGGGCAACGGAGATGCCATCGTTGGCCCGCTGGGCCCGTTGCCTCACCTGTCGTGACGCTCCGACCACCTGCTTCCGGCGGGGCATCTTCCCTGCATTGTGTAGGCAGGGCTCAGGTGTGTGTTGGTCTAGCCCTTGTGGGTATTGCGCGTCCCTCTACCGACTTCCAAGGCGTCGGTTATAGCCACGAAAATGCTATCGGAATCGAGACCGCCGCGTGTCCGCAAATAGTGTTGATCTCCAGACACGCCTTTTGTGCTGCCCTCCGGCAGGCTGAACGGCAACAGCACGGCGCGATTTCCAAACAGTTGCGCGAGACAAGACGCCACTGCTTCGCCTAGTCCACCGATGGGTGTATGCTCTTCGATTGTACACAACAGTGCCGACCGTTGTGCGGCAGCGGAGACATAAGCCGTATCCAGCGGCTTGAGAAATGGCACGCTCGTTACCCCCGCAGCAACTCCCTGTTGCCGAAGCCGTTCGGCGACTTGCAATGTAGTTTCCAGCATTCCTCCCGTACTGAGCAGAATGACGTCGTCGCCATCTCGCATCGGCAGCACCTGCCCCACCTCGAGCGATGGAACTGCATCGTGTAAGACCTCTTCACCCGCCTTGTTCAAGCGCAAAAACCCCGGCCCGGAATGGCTGGTCAGCGCACAGGTCAACGAGTGAACTTCCAATGGATCGCCCGGTGCAGCCACCACCATATTCGGTAACGCCCGCATCACCGCCAGATCTTCAAGCGCGTGATGGCTGTAGCCCTGAGCACCGTAGGCCACGCCACCCCCGACGGATACAATGTTCACATTGCAGTCGTGGTAGCAAACATCATTTCTGATTTGCTCAAGACAACGCAAAGTCGAAAAATTTGCGATAGAGTAGCAGAACGCGACATGGCCACTCTGCGCCAGCCCGGCCGCGATGCCGATCATGTTCTGCTCTGCAACTCCCACATTGATGAACCGGTTGGGAAACCGTTCCAAAAATGGTTCCAGTACAGAGTAACCCAAGTCGCCGCACAACAACCAGATCCGAGCGTCCTCGTCCGCCAATTTGAGCAGCGTGTTAATAAATGTTGTCCGCATCACTCCCCTTCCACTTCTCGTAGTGCTGCGGCGAGTTGCTCGGCATCGGGATTGCGGTAGTGCCAGAGAAGATCGTCTTCCATAAAGCTCACTCCCTTGCCTTTCACCGTGTGGGCAATCAATGCCAAGGGGCGATCGGCATTGGCATCGGCACTGCGCAAGGCGGAATTGACAGCGACTATATCGTGTCCGTCAATCTCCAAAACACGCCAGCCGAAGGCCCGCCACTTGTCCACGAGTGGCTCTAAATTGAGGACTTCCGCAACCGTGCCAAAGCTCTGAATTTTATTATAGTCAATGATAACCGTCAGATTGCCGAGCCGGTGGTGCGGTGCAAAAAGGGCCGCCTCCCAGATTGCCCCTTCGTCGCATTCTCCGTCGCTCAGCAGCACGAAGCAACGGTACGGATCAGACGCGGCGCGCCCGGCCAATGCCATGCCGCAGCCGATGGACAGCCCGTGTCCAAGCGATCCGGTCGATACTTCCACTCCCGGCACGCCCAAGTGGTTGATATGGCCGGTCAAGGGAGAACCGTCAGCGCAGTATCGGTCTAACCATTTGATAGGGAAAAACCCACGTTCGGCCAGTGCCGCATACAGGATCGCGGCACCGTGTCCCTTGCTCAAAACAAATCGGTCGCGGCCCGGCCAATTGGGTCGCTGTGGGTCAATCCTCAGCGTACGACAATACAGCACCGCCAGCACATCGGCCATAGACAAGCAGGTGCCGATGTGCGAAGCCCCTGCGTGATGTACCATGCACAAAGCATGGCGGCGAATCCTCGCGGCGAATGTGGCGATGTCTTCAACGGTTTCGTTCATAAAAATCCTTCACTGTTTCCACAAGCTTTTCGGGCAGCGGCCTGTGGAAAAACCTCTGGTCGACTCCTACCCCAGTTTCCCAGTGCTTCATTCTTCCCAGTCAGCCGGAGTGCGTTTTTCCGGCGATATCTGTTCAGGCTGTGGATTAGCCATTGGAAAATTTACGCGCTCTTGTTCAATCACCAATGGGCGGCGGCGCACCTGGGCATGGATGGCGAGAACATACTCGCCGAGAAGACCAATAAAGAAAAGCTGGACACCACTAAAAAAAAATAAAGAGACGGTCAGCAAAGGAATCCCGGGCGGTGCCAACTCTCTATAGTAGATCAGGTTGATGATCAGCATTATCAAGGCAGTCAGTATGCTGAGTACCGCCATGGAAAATCCGGCGAACAGCGCGAACCGGATGGGCATCATGCTGAAGGAAATGAGGCCGTTCAACCCGTCTTCGACAAGCGAAGACACTGTTGATTTAGACAAGCCACGTCCGCGCTTCTTCCAGGTGTAGGGCACACCGATTGAATCAAATCCACAATAGGCGATCATCCCTCTCAGGTAGGGAAAGTGGTCGTCAAAGGCTCGGAGGTTCTCCACCACGACGCGGTCAATCAACTGAAATTCTCCGGCGTTTTGGGGAATTTTAAAAGGAGACCAGTGGTTGACTAACTTGTAGAACCACTGGCGCATGGTACGCATGAGCCAAAATTCTTCCCGATTGGCACGAATACCATAGACGACCTTGTATCCTGCCTCCCAATGCTGGACAAATGTGGGCAAGAGGTCAGGGGGGTCTTGTAGATCGGCCGGCAGAAACGGCACAATAGCATCCCCGCCAACTGCCAGAGTTCCATTGAACATATTGCGAAAAGCCCCAAAATTCCGCGAGTTGGCAATCACCCGCACGTTGAGGTCAGCTTCGGCAATGACTCGCAATCGTTCAAGCGTGGCGTCTGTGGAACAGTTGTCGCAGAAAAGGTGTTCATAGTCGTAGCTAGCTAGTGGGCCTGCAAACAGGGCTTTCACCGTCGCATGGCACTCTGCGACGGTATCTTCCTCATTATAGCAGGGTGTGACAATGCCAATTTTTTTGCGCGAAGTCATAGAATCTTTCCTCGAGCATGCACGAAATCGGTAATCACTTCGAGCATGTAATCAATGTGGACATTGTCCAAACCGGGATAAACGCCTATCCAGAAAGTTCGATTCATGACGATATCCGCGTTGCCGAGATCGCCGACGATCCGGTATTTCTGACCACTCATATAGGGTTGATGCACTAAGTTACCTCCGAAGAGAAAGCGGGTGCCTATGCGCCGCTCGTTTAGATGCCTCACCAGTTCGTCGCGGGTGAAGGGCACGCCATCGCGCACTGTAAGGGGCAGTCCGAACCAGGACGGTTCGCTGCCTGGGGTCGCTTCGGGCAAAATAAAATACTCCTGAAGCGGGGTGAGGCCGCACAAGAGTCGCTCCGCGTTATGCCGACGTTTCTCGATAAACCCATCGAGGCGAGCGAGCTGTGCGACACCGACAGCGGCCTGCATGTCGGTGATCTTCAGGTTAAAGCCGAGATGTGAATAGGTGTATTTGTGGTCGAATCCGGTCGGGAGACCACCGAGTTGCCAATTAAACCGGCGACCACAGGTATTATCCTTGCCCGGGGCGCAAAAGCAATCCCTGCCCCAGTCGCGAATCGATTCCATGGCTCGACGCAATATGGCTCTATTGGTGAATACGGCACCGCCTTCACCCATAGTGATGTGATGCGCCGGATAAAAGCTCAGCGTTCCGATATCACCGAAGGTGCCGACGAGTTGGCCGTTGTAGCGCGTACCGAGCGCATCGCAACAATCTTCGATCACGAACAAGTCATGGCGCTTGGCGACCTCCATGACGAGACTCAGGTCAAATGGGTTGCCGAGCGTATGCGCCAACATGATCGCTCGGGTCTTGTCGGTGATGGCTTCTTCCAGCCATGAGGTGTCGATGTTGTAGGTCGGGACATGGACATCGACAAAAACCGGCACCATCCCATACAGCATGATGGGATTCACCGTCGTCGGAAATCCGGTTGCACAGGTAATGACCTCGTCGCCTGCCCCTATGGCCCGCTCTTTGAGCAGATGCGATGTCAGGGAAGCGAGCGCGACCAGATTGGCAGAGGACCCAGAATTGACGGTACGCACGTGCTTGCAGCCCAAGTAACCGCCAAGCCGCCTCTCGAATTCCTCATTAAAACGCCCCGTAGTAAGCCAGAAATCGAGTGCAGAATCGACGAGCGATACCACCTCTTCTGCGCCGTACACCCGTCCCGAAACCGGCACCGGACTGCGTTGGGCATCAAATACCCCTGGGGAATTGACGAGCGAAGCATATTCTGCTGTGAGCCGCAGAATCTCGGCTCGCAGTACGTCTGATTTCGATTCAAGGTTCTTTAATGAAGACATATTTGCCCCTCATCACCCCTCAATTAGCTCGGCGTCGCGATTAGGTTGTACAAATAAAAAGTTCGTCTCAACAGTGTCGTCCGCAATCTTTTTACAGCGCCGAAGTTGATTTTCACCAATCGCCCAGCAGTCATAGCCGAGTGCTTCCGTCCATGCGATCACCTCGTTGGGATGATAGCCGAACGCAGCCGACCACTTGCGGAGAAGCTCGAGAAAAAGGACTGGCCGGTCGCGCTCTATGACCGCCACCCCTCCTTTCAGTACCATCAGCTCTGCACCTTCTACGTCGCACTTCAAAAGATCGAGCGTTGCCGCTGGGTTGACGGACAGAGATTCGTCGAGCGTCGTTAGACGGATGGCCAATTTGCGGCTGATTTCCTTGGGGTGCAACTCCCGCAGCGATGCACCGACGTGCCCCGTATCCCGCGGCAGAAAAATTTCGCCACGCCCCGGACGGGCGGCGAGGCCCTGAGATATGACAGTTATTCGATTAGAAAGCCCATTGAGCGCAATATTCGCCTTCAGCATTGTGGCAGTTTTCCTCACCGGCTCGTAGGCGATGACCCGTCCGCTCGCCATTGCCGTTGCCATGCGGACAGCATACCACCCGACATTCGCGCCCGCGTCGACCGCGAGCGATGCGCCCTTTGCACACCGGTCGAGCACGCGACCCGCAAACAGTTCATAGGCCCCGTGATTGACGGCCTCAGAAACGGGTGCGCGAAGATTTTCGGGATTCCAGAAAAATTTCAACCCCGATTTGAGTTGTGCGATCAAACCTGCCGCGCTGATCTGTATTGACTCGACCTCGCCCTGCGCCAAAAGCGGCGGATAGGTACGCAATTGAAGATGGTGATCCCGCATCAATTGCCAGAATTTCTGCCGATCGAGATCGCTCCGCTCATAAGCCCGCCGCAGATTACACAGAGCCTCAGTTTCCAAATCTTTCATGGCAAAGCACCACAGGACAGACTATCGATGGTACGCCGAAAGCCTGTCCTGATATCGATTGAGGGTTTCCAGCCAAGCGATCTGAGCCGGCCAATATCTGGACATGATCGCTCGACCTTACTCGGCATGTAGGGGTCCCCTGCCTTCCGGGCGGCACGGATCACCTGCAAGCCTTTCTCGGGATAAAGCGCAGTCAGTATCTCGGCTAGCTCTGCGATCGATATTTCGCAATCGGGATTACCAAGATTATATGCCGTCCCAGACTCGCCGCTCAGCAAGATGCGGAAAAACCCCTCAGTGGCGTCCGCCAAGTAGCAAAATGGTCGGCTCGCCGTACCCGTGCTCAGCAGTGCGATGTCGCGGCCATGCACGACAGCAGCAGCAAAATCCGCGAATACACGCCCGTCATCCAACCGCATGCCTGGTCCATACACATGGAAGGGCCGGACGATCGAGGCCGCAACTCCGAACTGGCGGTGCCAAGCGATGCATAGTGCCTCACCTAAACGTTTCGATTCGGCGTAGCAGTTGCGCGGGTCGGTCGGATCCAGCACCCCGGCATCGGACTCTCTGGTCGGGATCATGCTCTCTGGCAGGTCGCCATATATCTCCGCTGAACTGAAAAACAGAAAGCCCTTTGCATCTACATTTGCGGCGCACTCAAGGAGGTGTTGGGTACCCACCGTATTGGGACCTATGGTGCCGACCGGATCGTCCCGGTAGTACTTGGGGCTTGCTGGACTCGCCGCGTGTACAATGAAGTCAGGTCGGATTTCGGCCGGCAAGCGCGTACAAACGTCCTGCACCAAAAGAGTAAAGCCGGGATTCTGCAAATGATGGGCAAACTTGGCCCGCGCACGGTCTTCCGACCGCACCAAGGCGATGACCCGCGGCGGATCGTTCCCCGTGAGTGCCGGACGGTGCCAGAGGGCCATCATAACCTCGACGAGATAGGCGGGCAAGAACCCAGCCGCACCCGCGATAAGGACCGAGCACCCGGCCAAACGGCTCCAATCAACGTCGGAAGATATAATCCGGGTTATATCCCCCGCAATGATGGGGTTCGGGTGGATCGCTATGCTGGAGCCGCTGGCCTTCATGTCAAAAGTGGACGATGACGAGCGCATTTCATAATCGCAACACTCCATATAAAACTCTGAGCCGGCTTGGGACTATTACCAGGCGGAATGTCGTTACGGCAGGTTTTCGTCCGCAAAGCGGATCCCCCATCTGTCCGGAAAAGGAGGCATGTCTGGATTTGCCTTGACCATGACCTTCGCGTTGCCGCTGCCCCAGACAGGGGTGTAGTGCTGCCATTGACGGATTGGCGGCTGGTTTGCGTCGCGGCGATAGATCCGGGTATTGCCGAATTTTCGGTCCAGTGTATAGCCAGATGGCGGATCAATATCCTGCTGAACTACGATGTGACTGACCGCAGCCTGTAACGTCTCCAGATTATCATTTACGATCTCCGCGCCTGCTTGATGGTTATAGAGTGGCACTTTTCGGTGCAGATAGTAATAGGAAGGCATACCTACATAATCTCGATCTACTTGCCATACCCCGGCTACGCCCGGTGCCTCGGCGAGATAACGATAGGCCTCAAAATGGGAGGCTTCGTAAAAAAGGCGTTCGCGTATAAAGCCGATTGTCCAGCCGCCGTGCCCGGAGAATGGCAGATAGATCCGGGACTGATACGGCAAAATCTCCAGAATTCCACCGAGTGAAACCATCGTAAAAATCACCGTAGCCGATCCTAGCAACCAGCGTGGCTTGCTAGTGCGCGTTGCGAATTGCGCCAGAACATCAGCACCTATCATAAGGATAAGGGGAACGACCAAGAAGATGTAGCGATATTCTTTGTGGTCCGGTATAGAATGTACCAGCAGGGTTACCAAAATGAGACCAAGCAGGAATCCGTAGCGGCGCACATCGCGCAGGGACAGCGCAACGGTCAGCAGACCCAACCCCATGCTGGCGAGTGCCAGCCAGATCAAGTGCTGGTAGAGGGGATGATGGGCGACATCAAGACCTTGCCAAGCTTGGTGGTAGCGCAAATAGTTGGTATACGAGTGAAAAAACCCGCTGTTCCAACTGACTGCGTCAAAGATGCCGACCGCAGCCACAAAGGCGACCGCGGCTAGCGCGAACTGCGTTTTCTTTTCGGTATGCAAAAAGAACAGGCTGAGCAATATGAATGCCACCGGTGCGTACTGGATTCGCAGGGCCGTGACCATGACCAACAGAAATACAGCCAGCCAGATTTCTCCCCGTGGCTTGTCCGGCATCGGACGTATCCTGAGAGCGAGCGCGACCAACAGCAGAGCGGTGGTTACGAATTCGGCCAGCGGCTTATGGGCGAAGCCGGCGAGTTCGTACCAAAACGCTCCGGCCACTAACGATATCCGGCCCGTGGTTTCGCCGAAATGCCGCCTCGCGAAAAAGTACATCCCCGAGGGAATCAACAGAGAAATGGCGCAGAACAGCAACTTGACACCACCGATATACCAGAACGGGGAACCCAAGCCAAGGCCGTCGAACAGTAGTAGTGTACCGGCGATCAGCCAAGGCAGCATTAATGAGCGGACGCCGTAGAAATGCTCCCAAGGGACGACCCCGTTGCCGAAGGCGAGCCGGTGCCCTTGCTCTAAGTATTGAAAAATTTCGTCTGCATGCAGAATGGAATCGGTGTAAAGTGCAAGGGCCGCTCGCACTGCAAACGCCAAGACCAGTACCGGGATGAAATACTTCCAAACGCGTCCATCATGCTTTTGCGGGTGCAGCAACACCTCCGGCAAGGTTTCGAGTGACAAATCGGACTGCCTTGAGGCGCGTGTTCGGTTTCGCCTGTTCCGCCGCTGCTTACGCTTGCTCATATGCGCCATCTTTATAAGCGCAGATCTGTTCACGGGTCACGAGACTCATGTCCCCGCTCCCTAAGTGCGCCTTGTACCAATCAACCGCCATCTTCAGAGTTGTTACCCAATCTAGCCGCGGACGCCAATCCAAAGCCGTCAGGGCCTTTGTGCTGTCGATGGACAATAACCGCGTTTCATGCGGATGAACCCCGGAGTCAATCTTGTACTGCGCCCCATTCCCCCATAGCGCTGTTATCGCATTGACGACCTCTTGCACGGACCGCGTGTTGACCGAAGCCGGACCAAAGTTGAACGCATCGGCCAGTGCCTCCTCTCCGTTCAGCAATCGTTCCGCCAGTGCGACGTAACCGCCGATAGGTTCGAGCACATGCTGCCACGGCCGCACCGCACAGGGTTGGCGAATGATCAGCACCTCCCCCGCACAAAAGGCACGCACGGCGTCGGGGATCAGCCGATCTCGTGCCCAATCACCCCCGCCGATGACATTGCCCGCCCGCGCCGTGGCGATTAGCAGGTCCCGCTTGCCCTGTCCGGTGAAAGCCCGTCGATAAGCGTGCGTCAGCAACTCAGCACATGCCTTGCTGCTGCTGTATGGATCATCTCCACCGAGGCGGTCGTTTTCCCGGTATCCCCAAACCCATTCCCGGCTCTCGTAACACTTGTCCGTTGTCACCACCACCACCGCACGTACGCTCTCGCACTGGCGCGCCGCTTCCAAAACGTACGCCGTACCCATGACATTCGTCGCATAGGTCTCAATGGGGTCGGCATAGCCGCGACGCACCAGCGACTGTGCTGCAAGGTGAAAGACGACCTCTGCTTCGCTACGGGACAGGGCTTCGCCCAGTGTAGCAAGGTCTCGAATATCGGCTATTGTGCTATCCACGATGCGATCGATACCGGCAGTCGCAAACAGGTTTGGCTCGGATTCGGGTGGCAGAGCATAGCCAAAGACGCACGCTCCGGCGTCGTGCAACCACAAACTCAGCCATCCGCCCTTGAACCCCGTGTGCCCAGTCACCAAGACGCGCCTTCCCTGCCACAAGGTCATGAAACCGCCCCCTTCCAAGTCGCCCAAGGCGGATTGCTGCTGTGCCACAACTGTTCCAAGTGGAGCTTGTCCCGAGGCGTATCCATGCAGTGCCAGAATCCGTCGTGAAGATAGGCGGCCAATTCCCCTTCCTCAACCAAGCGCTGCATGGGGGCGTGCTCCCATACAACGTCATCGCCGTCAATGAGATCGAAAACGTCGGGAGACAAGACGAAATAACCGCCGCTGACCCACCCACCTTCTTCCGGCGATTTCTCTTCAAAGTGCGATACTAGGTTTCCGTCCAACTCAATGGATCCGAAGCGTGCGATAGGTCGCACCGAGGTGACCGTTGCCATTTTCCCGTGCGATAAATGGAAGTCAATAACCCGCCTGATGTCTAGGTTCGTGACTGCATCGCCATAGGTCATGCAGAAGGTCTCGTCTCCGATATAGTCGCGTACGCGCCTGATCCGCCCCCCCGTCTGAGTTTCCATCCCAGTATCGGCAAGCGTCACGCGCCAAGGCTCGACCTGGTCTTTACCGTATTCGATTTTGCCGCTGACGAGATCGACGCAGACATCGGAAACATAATTGCGGTAATTGATGAAGTATTGTTTGATAACCTCACCTTTGTAACCTAGGCAAACGATAAAATCGGTCACCCCGTGCTGTTGGTAGGTCTTCATGATGTGCCACAGCATAGGCCGCCCGCCAATTTCGACCATCGGCTTTGGCTTGGTCGTCGTTTCTTCAGCTAGGCGCGTACCTAGACCACCCGCGAGAATCATCGCCTTCATGTTTATTTAGTCCATTACTTGTTGTGTCTATTGCCTAACCGCTCCCGTCGCTTCGTCGGCAAAGCGGATGCCCTCATTGGGCGGCGGAATGGGCTGGTTGGAATAGAGTTTATGCGTCAACTTGGTGAAGTTGAGCAACATGACCGACGCGTGAGCTCAGGAGTGTATCCATGACCACGGCCGAGTTTATGATAACCCTGTCCTATCGTAATGGCAACTAGGTGCAAGATGTGCCTAAACATCCTCAAATATCAAGGCCGATCAACGCCCCTCCTCCCGAAACGTCCAGTACGAATTCAGGACGTAGTTGACCAACGTCCCCGGCGCGATTCCACATCCTTGCAGCCACACCGGATCAACTTGCGGCAACAGCACCGACAGCACGACAAACGTCGAATAACTCACCCCAAGGGCCAGCAGGGACACAATGTGAAACCGCAAACCTCGGATCCGCTTGCGGCCGCTCAGGGCGCGGTCGGAAAAGGTCCAATAGTCATGGAGGAAAAAGTTCGAAAAGACCGATATCTCAATCGCAATGGGTGAGGCCAGATACTTATGGACGCCGAGTTCGAGCAGTATATAGAACGAACCGAGATTGACCACCACCCCACTGAGGCCGGTCAGACAGAATTTTACAAAAGTGCGAGGTGTGCCAAGCGCAGCGACCATTTTGCGCGGGCTCGCTGCTTACGCCGCGTCGTATTCGGCCATCAAGCCGCGCAAGTAGCGCACGGCCTTGGGCACGGCTGTCGCCTCTGCTTCCACATCCTGCCCCTCGTACACAACCGACAACCAGCCATTGTAGTTGACCCCCTTTAAAATCTCAAAGATGCGAGGATAGTTGAGCCACTCTTCAACGCCGCTTTGGATGCGATAGATCTTGCAGCGGACGTGGACGGCCAACGGCGCACTCTCCTCGATGCTGCCGTAAAAGTTGAGGGCGGGATCCTCGTGCCCGCGCTGGCCCGAGGCCCCAGGAGAGCCAACGTATTGACCCGTGTCGAGGATATGCGAGAAATAGGGATTATTGACGCCCTCAATGATGCGTCGCACATCTTTGCCCGTGCGCGTGACGCAGCCGTGATTGTGATTGTGCAAGCCGACCACCACGCCCTTTTCCTCGCCGTGGGCAGCCACTTCCTCCAAGCAGGGCATCATCCGCGCCCACACGTCTTCTTCGCGGTCGCCTTCGGGAATCCACGCGGCAAAAACCCGCACCAGCGGAATGCCCATGAACGCGGCCACATCGATCCACTCCTTGGTGGTGGCCACTTCGGCGGCTAGCTCGTCTTGGGGCTTGCCGTAGTTGGAGCTGACGCCGATATAGGAAAGCGCGAGCCCGCGTCTGAAGGCCTGCATGCGAATGCTGCGCAGATAGGCCGGGTCGAGCGAGGTAAAGGCGCGCGTGTGAATATCGATGCCGTCGAGACCGAGCTGATAGGCGCGTTCAATAAACTGCTCCAAGTCGAGCTTGTTCGCGGCAAATTCGTCTTTGTAGCTGAGGGACATACAGCCTAGTTTGAGCATTAGAGGTCTCCTTTAGGTTGGGGATGAATTAAGGAAAGGGCGAGAGGCATATCTTGGGTAGCCTCCATCGCCTTCAGCAGGGCTTCACGGTTGAGACGTACGTTTTCTAGGGTCGGATCGAGAGCAAGCGCTCGGTCCAAGCATTGCAGGGCCTCGTCGTGCCGACCCGAGCCTACGAGGGCGACGCCCATGTACTTGTTATAGATGCCAGCGTTGTTAGGATCAAGGTCAATCAACCGCTGACAGAGTTCCAGCATTTTGTCGTAGCGCTGCTGCTCGGCTCGCAGCACGGCCAGCCGATGGAGCGCCGCCACATGGTTCGGATCCACTTCAAGCGTATGCATGTAGTATTTCTCTGCCGCTTCAGGTTCCCCGTTCTTCCGCGAGACCCGGCCCATAAGAAAATACAACTCGGCGGCCTGCGGAGAGTCTTGCGGATTGAGCGCGA
This sequence comes from Gemmatimonadota bacterium, assembly GCA_026706505.1. Next base: position 7,528 of record JAPOYQ010000020.1, on the reverse strand, counting down.
TGGCGCGGCGCAGGTGTTGCTCCGCCTCCTCATAGCGCCCCAGTACCTTGAGAATTGCGCCGAGATTGACATGGGCTTCAAAAAAATCCGGGCGTTGCTCTACCGCGGCGCGGTAAACGGACCCGGCTTCCGTATACCATCCCAGCTCATACAGAGTGTCGCCTAAGTTGAGGTGGGCATCTTGTCCCAGCGGATTGAGCGCGATGGCGCGGCGCAGGTGTTGCTCCGCCTCCTCGAAGCGCCCCAACTCACGGAGAACCGCACCAAGGTTGACATGGGCTTCAAAAAAATCCGGGCGTTGCTCTACCGCAACACGGGCGGGGGTTAGGGCTTCCTCATACCGTTCTTGTTCATACAGGGCCTTGCCTAACCCGTAGTGGGCATCCCGTGCTTGTGGGTTGAGCGCGATGATGTGGCGATTCAAGGTCTCGTTGTCTCGATAGATGCTTGACTGCCGCCAAGTCAGCACCCCTAGCACAACGATAATTACCGCCATAACACCCAGCGCGCCCTTTTGCCACAAACTGGACAAGCGACTGACACCATAAGCGGCCGTGCCGATGATGACGGCCATGACCCCAATGCCAGCGAGATACTGAAAGCGGTCAGCGACAAAGGAGAACTGCATATAGCCGTAATCGACGAAGCCCAACACTGGTGATAACGTACCCGCAAAAAACAACGCCCCAGCCAGCGGCCCGCGCCCAAACTGTGACCGGAAATGCCAGAGGGCCACCGCCAGCGCGACCGCGGCAATGAGATACCCCCAAGCCAGCGGGTCGGCGACGCGGGCGTCCCAACGCGGGTAGATGAAGGCTAGATTGGTCGGCCACAGCAGGTTGCCTGCGTAAAACCACAGGGCGCGGGCGGCAATGAGCGTCCGTTCGGTTAATGAGTAGTCGAAAGACACAACTTCCATAGACCGATAAAACGATAAGCCGCCAACTACGATGGCTAGCCCTACTGTGAAGAACGGCACGAGCCGCAACAGATCAGTCGAGGTCACTCGGCCTTGTTTCCACCAATGCCAAATCAAAAGCGCCACCGGCAACGTAATCGCGATGGACTTGCTCAGCAGAGCCGCCGCATACAACACCAGCGATCCCGCATACCACCCTCGGCGTGGCTGCTCCACAAAGCGCATCCACGCCAGCACCGCCGCAAGGTAGAACAAGCCCGAAAGCACATCCTTGCG
>JAPOYQ010000020.1:0-6323 GCA_026706505.1 Gemmatimonadota bacterium | reverse complement strand
TGACCCAAGCGACCGACTCCACGTGCAAAGGATGCACCGCAAACACCGCAGCCACCATCCACGTGCCGGGCACAGCCAACCGACGCAAAAGATGCCACAGTAGCAGCGTATTTGCCAAGTGCAGCAGCACGTTGACGATGTGATAGCCCCTCGGCGCAAAACCCCACAGCTTGTTCTCTAGCCAGAACGTCGTATAGACCAGCGGCCAGTAGTGGCCCTCCTTGGTATCGTAATAATTGTAGGCGTCGCCGGACCATAGACGCCAGAGGCCAGACCACCCTTCTTGAACGGCTTGAGACGAGGTCAATATCTCGTCGTCCCAGACGAATCCACCCCACAGCATCGCTGGCAAGTAACTGACGATTACCAATAGGCCGAGCGCGAGGATGGACGAGATATTCTGCCGCGTGAACCTGTGCGCCGATGGAGAGACTGACTTCTCCCGATGTTTGGAGGCATCCCGCTGCGCCTGCCTCCGCTCTCGCCGCGAGAGCTTTTCTCTCGGCGTCCTTGTCGTCTGCTTTCTTTTTGCCATTGGAGTGGGAATTTAACGATCCAAAACTCAGCAGCCAATTTGTCCGTAGCCGGGGCTTGTGCTATCTTCCGCGCTCCACCTCCAACGGAAAGCAACGCTGTGATCGAAGTAGGAGAATACAAAGTCGCCGAGCCGGACGGCATTGAGACGCCAGCCATGCTGGTCTTTGCCGACCAGCTCGACCACAACATAAAAGCAGTCGGCGAACTAGCTGGCGGCAGCGAGCATCTGTTCGTCCACGTCAAGACCCACAAGTCCATCGACGTAACGCGCAAACAGCTAGCGTCCGGCGTCGCCGGGTTCAAATGCGCCACGCTCAAGGAACTGGAAATGGCGCTCGACGCTGGCGCACAGGAAGCCATTTTGTCCTATCCGCTGGTGCAAAAAAGCAAAGTGCAGCGCTTCGCCGCGTTGGCGCAAAGAGAGGCGACCGTCAGCGCGATTGCCAGCGCACCTATGCACGTGCAGGTCTTGGGCGACGTAGCGCAAGAGCGGCAGCAAACGCTGCGGGTAATGATCGATCTCAACGTAGGCATGTTCCGCACTGGGGCCCCCTTGGACGCGGCAGTTGATCTCTACCGCCAAGTCGCACAACACCCCCACCTGTCGCCGGGCGGCCTGCACTTGTACGACGGGCACGACAACCTCTCCGAGCCTAAGGCGCGCCAGGCAGCGGCCGAGCGGCACATCCGCGATGCCCAACGCCTAAAAGCAGCCCTCGAAGGCGAGGGCTTGGCCGTGCCCCAAGTCGTCGGGGGTGGCTCTTTTTCCTCTTTGTACTACGCCCGCACCGAGGGGATGCACGGCTCCCCAGGCACCTGCGTGTACTGGGATGCTGGGTACGGCAGCAAAATGGCCGAACTGCCCTTCAAATGGGCAGCCCTCGTCCTGACGCAAGTAATCGATCGCTATCCCGAGCACCAGACGCTTACCACGGACTTGGGCACCAAGGCCATCAGCGACGATGGCCCCCTGGCGACCCGGGCCAAGCTCTTGCAGAACCCAGCGGCCGAGCTGACCAGGCAAAACGAAGAACACGGCGTCTTCTCCTGGTCCGGTCCTCAACCCGAAGTCGGCGCTTACCTCCTCGCCGTGCCTTGGCACGTGTGTCCGACGACGATTCGCTACCCGGGCGCGCACGTCATCGACAGTCAGGGGCAGGTCGCCGACTACTACCTGCACTCGGCCCGCGACCGCGCCTAGTTAGCAATGCCTGCGCAGTTGAGGCTAGCGGAGCTAGCCGCCAAAGAGCGTCGGCGGGTCGTGGGTCTAATGTCCGGTACCTCGGCCGACGGGATTGACGCAGTGCTAGTCAATCTGTGGGGTTGCGGCGAATCCACGCGCTACGAAGTCTTGGCTTTTAACACCACGCCGCTACCCAGCGACTTGCGGCGCGAGGTCTTCGCCCTCTTCGCCGAGGATGCGTCGCTCGACGCGCTGTGCCGGGTCAACTTTGCCCTCGGCGAGGCGTTTGCAACAGCGGCTCTAGCCGCAGTCGAGCAGGCCAATCTCGGTCCCGAATCCATCGACCTGATCGGCTCGCACGGGCAGACCGTGCGCCATCTACCGGCTAGCGGGGCCACCCTGCAGATTGGCGAGCCAGCCGTCATTGCCGCGCGCACGGGCGCAGTGACCATTGCGGACTTTCGCGCGGCTGACATGGCCGTCGGCGGCGAAGGCGCACCACTAGTGCCCCTAGTAGATCACCTGCTCTTTGCCGGGCACGAGGGGCGTCTGTTGCTCAATATCGGCGGGATCGCCAACATCACGGCCCTGCCGCCTAACGCCGATGCTAGCGCAGTACGGGCCTTTGACCTAGGACCGGGCAACATGCTCATTGACGCGGCTGTGGCGCACTGCACCGGGGGCCGCGAGCACTTCGACCGAGGGGGCGCGCGAGCGGCGCGCGGGTGCGTCGATGAAACCCTGTTGGCCGAGCTGATGCGCACCAGCTTCTTGCAGCGCGAGCCGCCCAAATCCACGGGGCGCGAGGAATTTGGCGAGCCTTTCCTCGCGGATATTCTCCGGCGCGGCACGTGGAGCGATGACGACCTGATCGCCACGCTGACCGCCTTTACCGTGCAATCCATTGCCGAGGGCATTCGCCGCTTCTGCCCCGGGGAGTTTGCCAAGCTCTGGGTCGGCGGCGGCGGCGTCCACAATCCGCGCATTATGGCTGGGTTGGAACACGCACTGCCAGATATAGCAGTGAAGTCGCTAGCCGACCTAGGCGTCAATCCAGACGCGCGCGAGGCGCTCTCCTTCGCGGTCCTCGCCAATGAGACGCTGATGGGCCGCACCGGCAATATCCCGGCCGTCACCCGCGCACAGCGCCCGGTCGTCCTCGGCAAAATCGCCCTGCCGTGAAGACACTGTCATTTCCCTTGATAAAAACCCGCGCCGCCAATATGTTTGCCCGCTAGTTTTTTCTATATATACCACAAAGGAGACGCAATGAATCGCCGCGATTTTGAACTGCTGCGCGACGAAGAAATTCCCGAACTCAATACCCGCGCCTTGCTCTACCGGCACCGCACCGGCTGCGAGATCGTCTCGCTGATCAACGACGACGAAAACAAGGTCTTTGGCATCAACTTCCGCACCCCGCCGGCCGACTCGACCGGCATTGCCCACATCCTCGAACACTCCGTGCTGTGCGGCTCGCGCAAGTATCCGGTCAAGGAGCCGTTTGTCGAGCTGATCAAAGGCTCGCTCAACACTTTCCTCAACGCCTTCACCTATCCAGACAAAACCTGCTACCCGGTCGCCAGCACCAACGTGCAGGACTTCTACAACCTGATCGACGTGTATCTCGACGCCGTCTTTTATCCGCGGCTGACGCCAGAAGTCCTGCAACAGGAAGGTTGGCACTACGAGCTAGAAGACCCCGGTGACCCACTGCGCTACAAAGGCGTGGTCTTCAACGAAATGAAGGGCGCGTATTCCGATCCCGAGAGTATCCTAGACGAGCGCATCCAGCAATCCATCTTCCCCGACACCACCTACGGCGTGGATTCCGGCGGCGATCCGCGTCACATCCCGGCCCTCACCTTCGACCAGTTCAAGCGCTTCCACGACGACTTTTACCACCCGTCCAATGCCCGCATCTACTTCTACGGCGACGACGACCCCGAGCAGCGCCTCGCGCTGTTGCACGACTATCTAAGCGATTACGAGGCGCATTCCGTTGACTCGACCATCGGCACCCAGCCGCGCTTTGCCGCGCCCAAGCGGCAGCAATTTCCCTATGCGGTCGATCCAGACGCGGTCGAAGAGCCAAAGTGCTTTGTCGTGCTCACTTGGCTATTGCACGACGCGATTGACGCCGACGAGCGCCGTGCCTTGCAAGTGCTCGAACACGCACTGCTCGGTACTCCGGGGTCCCCGCTGCGCAAGGCCCTGATCGACTCCGGGCTGGGCGAGGATTTGACCGGCAGCGGGCTAGAGGTCGAATTGGCGCAGATGTTCTTCAGCGTGGGCCTGAAGGGCGTGCAACAGGGCGATGCGGATGCGGTCGAGGCTCTGATCTTGCAGCACCTCGGCGACTTGGCAGATGGCGGGATCGACCAAGGGATGGTCGCGGCCGCGCTGCACACCGCGGAGTTTCGCTTCCGGGAAAACAACACCGGGTCTTTTCCGCGCGGCCTGGGGCTGATGCTGCGCCTGTTGACCGACTGGCTCTACGACCGCGACCCCTTCACGCCCTTGCGCTTTGCCGACTCCTTCGCCGCGCTCAAGGCCAAGCTGGCGGCGGACGACCGCTATCTAGAGGGGCTGATCCAACGCCACCTCCTAGACAACGCGCACCGCACAACCGTGGTCCTTCAGCCCGATGCCGAACTAGGGACGCGGCTGGAGGAGGAAGAGACCACGCGCCTAGCAGAAGCCCGAGAGCGCATGAGCCACGCGGATTTAGAGGAACTGGTCTCGTCCACCGAAAAGCTCAAGCATCTACAAGAACAACCCGACGCGCCCGAGGACCTGGCCAAGCTGCCCCGCCTGCAATTGAGCGACCTCGACAAAGCAATTAAGACCGTGCCGCGGCAAGAGGACCAAATCGCCGGGGTGCCGGTGCTCCACCACGACCTCTTCACCAATGGCATTGCCTATCTCGACGTGGGCTGCGATCTGCGGGTGTTGCCCCAAGAGCTTGTGCCCTATGTCCCGCTCTTTGGGCGCGCCCTGCTGGAGATGGGCACCGAACGCATGAGCTTCGTCGAACTGCAACAGCGGATCGGCAGCCAGACCGGCGGACTGAGAGCCCATTCACTAGTGGGGGCGCGCCCCGATGGCGGGCCGGCTGCGGCTTACCTCTTTCTGCGCGGCAAGGCCATGGCCGAACGGGTCGCCGACCTGACGGCGATTGTGCGCGACGTGCTGCTAGAGGGCCGCCTAGACGATCAGGAGCGCTTCTTGCAGATGGCCTTAGAAGAGCGAGCTAGCGCGGAGGCCGGGCTAGTGCCGGGCGGTCACCGAGTAGTATTGACGCGGCTACGCGCGCAATTCGACGAGACCGGCTGGCTCGCAGAGCAGATGCGCGGCTTGAGCTATCTGTTCTTCTTGCGACAGCTCATCGAAGACATCCGCGGCGACTGGCCGGCAGTACAGGCACGGCTGGAGCAGATCCGCGCCCTGCTGGTCAACCGGCCGGGTATGCTGTGCAACGCGACCGTGGCCGGCGGCGACCGCGCCGCATGCGACCAGAGCCTAGCAGCGCTGTTGCGCGAGTTGCCGCAAGAAGCGCACTCGCCCGCAACTTGGACGCCGAGCCTGACCGCGGCCGACGAGGGCCTGACCGTTCCCGCCCAAGTCAACTACGTGGGCAAGGCGGCCAACCTCTTCGCGCTCGGCTACGAATTGGACGGGTCGTCGGCCGTCATCACGCGCTACTTGGCCACGACTTGGCTCTGGGATCGGGTGCGAGTCCAAGGCGGAGCCTACGGGGCCTTTTGCTCCCTCGACCCGTTTACCGGCGTGTTCGCGTACGCGTCGTACCGAGACCCCAATTTGCTGGAGACGCTACAAGTGTACGACCAAAGCGGAACCTTCTTGCGCGACTATCCAATCAGCAGCGATGAGCTGACCAAGGCCATCATCGGCACCATCGGCGACTTCGACGCCTACCAGCTCCCTGACGCCAAGGGCTACGCCTCGCTAATGCGCTACCTGACCGGCATTGACGACGACTATCGCCAGCAAATGCGCGACCAAATCTTGAGCACCAAGGCCGAGCACTTTGCGGAGTTTGCCGCGGTGCTGGATCAAGTCGGCGCAGCGGGCCGGGTCGCGGTGTTGGGGTCGGCAGACGCGATTGCCGCGGCGTCGGCTGCGCACGGCAATTGGCTGACGCCGGTCAAGGTGCTGTGAGGGATGTAGGGAGACTATGCGCTCGGCGACCAACTTTTTAAAGAGGGGAGGAACCGCAGTCAAATCGTATTAAATACGGAAGAATTCGTATTTGATACGGAAGACCCGTATCAAATACGAAAAATTTACCTATCTAATTGCATCGACGGCAGAAGCAACACCTAAAAAAATAAATTCGCGTTTTTAACTACTATATTTCCAATCCTTTAGGGTCACTCCTGAGGGTTTTTTTATGCGTGGTCTGATATTTGGCACGGAATGTGCGAGTATCTTGACGAACAGAGCGTCAAAACGACCAAAAACCCTACAGGTGATCCCATGCGCTGTTTTCTCTTTGCCGTTTTGTCATTGATCTCTCCACTTGGGGCCTTTGCCCTAACGTGGGATTTCGCCGACGGCTCCACCTATGGCTGGACCGCCC
>JAPOYQ010000583.1 GCA_026706505.1 Gemmatimonadota bacterium | reverse complement strand
AAAATCCAGTACCAAAACCCACCAAGTGAAAGCTGGTCCTGCCCAGACCAGCCGCGACGGACACATCGGCGAACAGGCCCGTTCCCTCGTTGCGGTAGAGTGTATTGTAGTCGTCCTCAAAGTGCGTCGCGAAAATATCGGGACGGCCGTCCCCGTCGTAATCACCCCACGCCACACCCATGCCGGCCTGTGCGTGGCCCATCGCCCCATACGCCACTTGGGCTTGCAGCCCCACCTCGACGAAGGTGCCATCTCCCTCGTTGCGCCACAGGAAATTGGGCGTAGAGTCATTGGCCACGTACAGATCGACGTCCCCATCGTCGTCCACATCGACGAAGAGCACCCCAAAACCGTAGCCCGGCTCGGGATGTGCCAGACCGGTCTCCTCGGTGACCTCCACAAAGGAACCGCCCTCGTTGCGGTAGAATGAGTCGCCTTCTGGTGCCAACCCCAGTGGCCCGACGAACACATCGACGCCTTTCCACTGGCTGCCCAGCCGCGGAATTTCCCCAGGTTCAAACTCAGCGTAGCCAGCCACGTACAGATCGACGTCCCCATCCCGGTCGTAGTCCCCAAATGCCGCGCCCGTACTCCAAGCGTCCCCAGCCGCCCCGGCCTCGCCCCCCACTTCGGCAAAACCCGCATTGCCGTCGTTGCGGTAGAGTATATTTGCGCGCAGGTTGGTGACGTAGAGATCCGCGTCCCCGTCATTGTCATAGTCGGCGCTGACAGCACCCATGCCCCAGCCCCGACCCGCTGCGTTTAAGGAGTTGGCCACATCGACAAAACCGCTTCCTCCATCGTTGCGGTAGAGGGCATTGCCGCCTCCTTGCATATTGTCCAGCACAGCTCCGTTCACCCAGTAGAGATCCAAATCGCCGTCGCCGTCAAAATCCAACCAAGCCGCACCCCCGCCTTTAGCCTCTGCGATATAGCCTTTTTCCGCACTGCCGCCCGTGTGAACTTTCGTCAGGCCGATATCCGCAGCCACATCGACAAAGTGGGACTGTTCGGGTGCCGTAGGTTCCGAATCAAGTGGCTGCTCTTCTGGAGGTGAGCAAGCCAGTAAAAAAAAGAATAAGATGCACGCCTTCATCATTCTTTATTTAACTGTTCCAATTTTCCCTGAGCCTTGGCATGGTCTGGATCGAGCACCAAGGCTTCCCGCAGGGCCTTTCGTGCCTCGTCTATGGCTCCGCGTTCGGCGTATAACGCGCCTTGCTTGAAATGCCGCTGGGCCGTACTCAGGCGTTGAAAGGTGCTCAAGACTTCCGCTCGTTCGTCTGGCTGGCCGCTGAGCAAATACACTTGGCTCAACAGATAGAGCGCATGAGTATTGCGCGGTTCAAGTTCAAGGGCACTTCTCAGCACTTCAGCGGCCTGCGGGTATTGGTCCTGCTGCATATAGACTTGGCCCAGTTCCCACAGGATGTCCGCGCGTCGGTTGTCTAACTCGATCGCCCGTCTATATCCTTGCTCGGCTTCCTCCGGGCGGTTGCTTGAGGCTAGCAGCCCAGCGCGCAAGAAATGAGCATCCACGTGCGTCGAATCTGCGCGGATTGCCGCGGCAAAAGCCGCGAGTGCCTCCTCGACCTCACCTAGGGCTTGGCGGGCCTCCCCGAGGCGGAAATGGTATTCAGCCCGGTCTGGTGCCAAGGCCACCGCCCGCGCAAAGTGTTTGGCTGCATCGCGCTGGTGGTGTTCAACCCCCAAGGCAATCCCCAAGGCAAAATGCGCGTCTGGGTTTTCCGGCGCTAACTCCACGGCGCGCCCAAAGGCCGCAATGGCTTTTGCGTACTCCTTCAGGTGCGTATGCGCCACACCCATATTGTAGTGGACTTCCATGCTCGCCGAGTCTTTCTCAGCAGCCCGCTGCAAAAGGACCAGCGCCTCCTCGGTCCGGCCCTGTTGCAACAAGCGGAACCCCTCGGCACTCTCCCGACTTATGCTGGCACGGTCTCCTGGTCCTACAGTCGGCTTTTCGCCGCTATCGCAGGCCGCCAG
>JAPOYQ010000296.1 GCA_026706505.1 Gemmatimonadota bacterium | reverse complement strand
CAGCACGGCCACGCCACTGGCGGCCAACTCTTCCATCAGGTGGTAAATCGCTTGTTTGGCCCCTACGTCGATACCGCGAGTTGGTTCGTCGAGCAGCAACACGCGGGGTGCAAGAGCCAGCCACTTGCCCAGCACCACCTTTTGCTGGTTGCCACCGGATAGGTACTGAACGATTTGGGTCGGGCCAGGGGTGCGGATGGCGAGGCGCTCGATCATCTGATCGGCGTCCGCAGCTTGGCGGGCAAAATTGGCCCAACCGGCAACGCGCTGGTAGCGTTTCAAACCGGGCAGGCCGATGTTGTCGCGCAAGGCCATTTCGAGGATCAGGCCCTGTTGCTTGCGATCTTCGGGCACGAGGGCCAAGCCAGCGCGGATGGCATCGACCGGCGAGCGGATCACGTGCGGTGCGCCGTCGATGAGGACGCGGCCACCGAGCGCGGGAACAATGCCAAAGAGCACCTGCAACAGCTCGGTGCGCCCCGCGCCGACGAGACCAGCGATGCCGACAAGCTGACCGCGCCGGACCGCAAAGTTGAGCCGGTGCTCGGGCCAAGCAGGGATGACTAAGTCCTCGGCTTGGAGGGCGATGTCTCCAGCTGGATGCGGTTGGCGCGCATAGTACTGAGCGACATCGCGGCCGACCATCTTCGCTACCATGGAGTCGTGGCTAATCTCCTCGCGAGCTAGCTCACCGGCGTTTCGTCCGTCGCAGAGGACCAAGACGCGGTCGGCTAGGGCTTCGACCTCTCCGAGGCGGTGGGAGATATAGATGATGGCCACGCCGCGCCCGCGCAACTCATTGATGACCGCGAATAAAGCCTCGGCCTCTTGGTTGGTGAGGCTGGAGGTCGGCTCGTCCATAATCAGAACCCGCGCCTCGGTCGACAGTGCTTTGGCGATTTCAACAAGTTGCTGGTGGCCAATGGGCAAGTCGCCCATCAGGGTGTCCGGCGACACCTCAATCCCCAGTTGCGCGAGGGCTTGGACAGCTCCTTCGCGAATGGCGGCGCGGTCGATCATCCCCCACTGCTGCGGCTCGCGGCCGAGGTAAAGGTTGGCGGCAACCGAGAGATTGGCGCAAAAGTTGAGTTCTTGATGGATCAGGGCGATGCCGAGCGCAGCGGCGCGGCGCGGCGAGTCGATGATCACCGACTCCCCATCGCGCAGAATCTGGCCGCTGTCCGGAGTCTCAATGCCGGCGAGGATTTTCATCAGGGTGGATTTGCCAGCCCCGTTTTCGCCGATAACGGCGAGAACTTCTCCGGCCCCCACCACCATATCCACCGCGTCGAGAGCCAGGACCCCGGGAAAGCGCTTGCTAATGCCGCGGGCCGCCAACAGCGCCATTAGTTCGTTCCAGTCAAGGTTTTCAGTTCGTCCCAAAAGGCTTCGACATTGTCGTGCCGGATGGATCGCGCCGGCACGTCGAGCACTCCACCCTCGGGCAAAACCGAGCGGTCACCGCGGGCCAAGGCGGCGAGGATGCGCACCGACTCGTACCCGTAGCGGTACGGGTTTTGCACCACTGTGCCGTAGATGTGGCCATCGATGATGCCTTGGAGAGTGGGAGCTTCTTCGTCAAAGGCGATGATTTGGATCTGGCCGGTTTTGCCGGCTTCCTTGATGGCTTCGAGGCACATCGGCGGATTGTAGGCAAATAGGCCGACGACGCCGTGGAGGTCTGGGTACTTGGCCATGGCGTCCTCGACTTGGGCTTTGGCTTTGGCGTAGTCGAACTGGTCGGTGCGGGTGTCGAGAATGGTGTATTGGTCACCGGCGATCGGGCCGCTGTTGGGGTCGTGGCGCGTCGGGTCAAAGGAGCGACCGAGTAGTTCGTCGATGAGGCCCTGGCGGCGCTGGCGGGCGTTGAGCTGTTCGAGGCGGCCGACGAAGATCATGATATTGCCGCCGTCGGGCAGAGCTTCTTTGACCAGCGCTCCGCAGGCGCGGCCAGCCGAGTAGTTGTCGATGCCGATAAAGCAAAGGCGGTTGCTTTTCGGAGCGTCC
>JAPOYQ010000220.1 GCA_026706505.1 Gemmatimonadota bacterium | reverse complement strand
GGCGACCTTCTCCAGCACTTGGTTCATGAGGATATCTGGGCAGGACGCGCCTGAGGTAATGATTACCCGTGTGGGTAGGGGACGCGGCAGCCAGTCTTCGCTCTCGATTATTTTCTTAGTGTGGACGTCGAAATGGCGGATGCGCTGGTCCGATAGAATCTCGTCGCTGTTGGCAATGAGGAAGCTCGGCATGGATTGCAAGCACAGCTCGACCAAATGCGAGGTGTTTGAGCTGTTGTAGCCGCCGACGATCAGCGCCAAATCGGCACCAGAGTTTAGCAACGTGCGCGTGGCGTTCTGATTTTGGTGGGTGGCGTAGCACAGGGTGTCGTTGGTGTCTGCGCAGTGGTAGTCGAGGTTTTCTCCACCGTAGCGCTGGCGCATGGCGCGGCGCAAAATGGCGGCCACTTCCTGCGTCTCCTCGGCGAGCATGGTCGTCTGGTTGACCACGGCCACTCGCTCTAAGTCCTTTTGTGGGTCGAAACCCTCTGAGCTTTTGCCGGCAAAGGCGCGCTCGAAGTCGGCGAGCGGCATCTCACCAGTGATGTACGCAGCCACTTTCTCGGCTTCGGCGGCGTCGAACACCACTAGGGTTTTGGTGTGTTCCTCGGTGTGCGAATGAGTCGCTTGGGTCTCTGCGTGGTTGTACTTGCCGTGGATGATGATGGTATAGCCTTGACGGCCTAGCTCCTCGCCGCGCTTCCACACCTTGGACACAAAGGGGCAAGTGGTATCGTAATTCTCCCGATATTCCTCGGACTCGATGTCGATGCCGCTTTGGCGGAGCGATTCTTCGATCTGCATGGTGGTGCCAAAGGCCGGAATGAGCGCGATGTCGTCGCTGCTCATCTCCTCCTCGGAGACCTGACGATCGCCCTCGGGGTCGTAGATGAAGCGGACGCCTTGCTTTTTGAGGTCGTTGTTGACCAAGGGGTTGTGGATGATTTCGCTGACGAGGTACGCGTTGCGATTCGGGTTTTCCTTGAGGGCTGAAAAGGCCATGTGAATGGCCCGCTCGACCCCGAAGCAAAAGCCAAAGTGCCGGGGGATTAAGACATGTAGTTGGCCAATTTGCAGGAGCGTTGGGCACAGCGAACGCTTGCCGTTTTTCAGGCGGTAGTCCTTGACGCGCTGGATGGTGGGGCCGGCGTAGTGATTGGGGACCTGGTCGAATTGCGGGTAAGCCATGCGAAGCTCCTTCGTAAAATTGCGATAGAAGTACATAGTACAGCATCAGGTTAAGCTGTCAATAGTGCGCTCTGTTCAGGGCTGGGCGATTGGTTATATTGCCCGCGCTGAATTCACCTGTACGGGAGTGTTGACCGATGAAATTCGTCATTCGCGCCGGAGGGGTCGGCACGCGGCTGTGGCCCTATAGCCGAGCGCACAAGCCCAAGCAATTCCACTGCATGGCCGGCGAGCAGACCATGCTCCAAGACGCGGTCGCCCGCATTGGCGTGATTGCTGCGCCAGCCGATGTGTATGTATCGACCGGACACTCGTTGCGGTCGCTGATGAGTGAGCAGGTGCCGACGCTGCCGCCCGAGCAGCTAATTGTCGAGCCGGCGCTGCGCAATACCGGGCCGGCCATCGGTTTGGAGTGCGCGCTGTTAGAGGCCCGCCATCCGGGCTGCACGGTCGCCAGCTTGGGATCGGATCACTACATAGGTCGGCCCGAGGAGTTCTGCCGCTTGTTGCAGGTCGCCGACCAAGCCCTAACCGACCGGCCCGACTACTTGTTTACGCTTGGGGTCAAGCCGACGCGCGCTGAGACTGGTTATGGCTATATTCGCCGCGGCCCCGTGCTAGCAGAGGTGGACGGGACGCCCGTGTACGAAGTCGCCGAGTTTACTGAAAAGCCCGCCGCGCAACAGGCGGCCGAGTACGCGGCTAGCGGTCACTATTTGTGGAATAGCAACATGTTTGTCTGGAAGGCGGCGACCGTGCTGGAGCTTTTCGCCCGCTTTGAGCCGGAGATACACGACGGATTGCAGCGCATCCAAGCCGCCGTTGG
>JAPOYQ010000883.1 GCA_026706505.1 Gemmatimonadota bacterium | reverse complement strand
CTCTATTTGATGATGATCGCCCTGTCGGCTCTGCTCCACGAACAATGGGCCCGCAATGAGCGCTTGATCTTTCCCCTCGTCCAGTTGCCGCTGTACATGATCCACGAGGACGACAGACCCTCGGCGGTCAATCCCTTTCTGAAGGAACCACTGATGTGGTTGGGATTTGCCATTCCCTTCGTCCTCTTGGGAATCAATGCCCTGCACAAGTACTATCCCTTTATTGCTCCCATCCAGTTGTCAACCCAATTGGCCATCTTCCACGACATGCGGGGCGTCTTGTTCAACTTGTGGTTTATCGTCCTTGGCCTGACGTACTTCCTGAGTCTGGAGATCTCCTTTAGTCTGTGGTTTTTCTACTTGCTCAACTTCTTCCAGTTGGGCCTTTTCAACACCCTCGGGTTCAGCATTGCAGAAATTCGGCTGATGCACACCGAAGGGTCTATCGCCACCGCCCAGCAGGCCATTGGGGCGTTGATTGCCCTCGTGGCGGCCAGCTTGTGGACCGCCCGTCGGCACCTCAAAGAAGTGGTCGTCGGAGCGTGGAAAAAGAAGGAACCAGGAAAGGAGGCGGGGCAGATGCTCTCCTATCGCAAGGCCGTGTGGCTCCTGATCGGGGCCTTCCTCTACGCGGTTATATGGTTGAAAATCGCGGGATTGCCCGTGGGAGCGGCGCTGCTGTTGCTCGCTATCGCCTTTGTGGTATTCGTCGGTTTGACGCGGATCGTCGCCGAAGGGGGGATGGGGTATGGCCGGACGCAGATGACGCCAACAGCCTTTGTGATCAACGCACTGGGCACGGCACCCATTGGGCCGCGAGGCTTGATGGTGCTCGGGTTTGCCAATGGCTGGGCCGGGGATATCCGCACGACCGTTATGGCCGCGGCTTCCAACAGCACCCGGCTGGCCGAGGTCGTCGGGACGCGCCGACCGCCGCTCTTTTGGGCTTTGCTCATAGCGATCGCCGTGAGTTTGGTCGCCTCGGCTTGGACGGTACTTTCCATCGCCTACACCTACGGCGGGGTCAATCTCCACTACTGGTTTTACAGCATTATGGGCCGCTGGACGTTTGACGATATGGCGGCGAATCAGCTCAATCCGGTGGCCGCGTGGAATTTCTGGGGCCCGCGGGGCGCGTTCACTGGCTTTGGGGCTGGACTGATGTTTCTGTTGTTGTACCTGCGCCACCGCTTCTTGTGGTGGCCCATCCACCCGATCGGCCTGCCGGTGGGGGGGACCTACGTGATGTTTTTCGCTTGGTCGAGTATGGCACTGGGCTGGCTGGCGAAGTGGATCGTATTGAAGTACGGCGGAGTTCCTCTCTTTCGCCGGCTGCGGCCCTTTTTTCTCGGCATGGTGTTGGGCCAAGTCAGCAGCGCAGGGTTGTGGATGGCAGTAGATCTGATTGCAGGGTGGGATGCAGTGGTGACGCGGTGGTAGCTCATTCGGCCAGCTCCTACAATTCCCAATTCCTAATCAGCAGGCTCGTGCACGGTCAGCACCTGATTGGCTGCCACATCGCGCAGCGTCTGGACTGTGCCGCTAGGCCAGTGGAGGACGACGCTTTCGACGCTGGAGGCAGAGCCCAAGCCAAAGTGTACCTTGAGATCGCTGTGGGAGAGAAAGCTGGTGCCACTGCGCACCTCGGCGACCTGGTGCTTCCCCTCGGCGCTTATTTCGATCCGGGTGCCGATTCCATCGCGGTTACTGCGGGTGCCTACGGTGGCGATTTGCAAGTAGTTGCCCTCGTTGCCACCATCATTGCGCAGGAGATTGGGAGTGCTATTGAGGTTTAAGACGAAGATATCGATATCGCCGTCGCGGTCGTAGTCGGCAAAGCTGGCACCTCGGCTCACCTCGACTAAGGCAAAGCCCGGCCCGGCGCGTTCGGAGACTTCGGCAAAGGTGCCGTCGCCCAAGTTTTGATAGAGGAAGTTAGGCTCGGCATAGCTGCTGTTGGTATGGGGCAAATCGGCTTGGGGATAGGTGTGGCCATTGGCCGCAAAGAGGTCTTGATC
>JAPOYQ010000011.1 GCA_026706505.1 Gemmatimonadota bacterium | reverse complement strand
ACCGAGTCCAAAACGGGCGTGGACGTGCTCGGGGTCGGTTGCTAGAACTTGCTCAAAGAGCGGCACGGCTTGGGCGGGGCGCAGCCCGCGCACGTGGAGCATGCCCAGTTCGAATTGCGCCTTGGTCCACCCGGGCTCGAGGGCCAAAGCCTTCGCAAAGGCCGCGGTGGCCCGCTCATCGCCTCCGGCCTTGGCATGGGCCTGCCCCAAGCGCAGGTGGAAGCGCGCCGAATCCGGGGCTAGGGCCACGGCCTGTTCTAAGGCGGCAATGGCTTTGTCCGTCCGCCCCTGCCGGTCGTAAACCAAGCCTAGATCGGCGTGGATCCCAACCATGTCCGGCTCAAGGGCCAAGGCTTTTTTGAACTCTTCAATGGCCCGATCGTACTGGCCAGCTTCGGCATAGGCCACGGCCAAGGCGCGGCGCTCTAGGGCTTTTTCGGGTTGGCGCTGGACCCGCAATTGGGCCATATAGAGCGAATCTTGCTCGCCTTCTTCGAGGGCGACAAAGCGCTCCTGCGCGTGCTGACTAGCGACGGTGCGGCCCAAGAGTTGGTAGGATCTAGCCAAGTTGTAGTACGCCTGCCGGTAGCGCGGTTCAAGGACGATGGCCCGCTCGTACGCCTCCACGGCTCTGGCAGGCGATCCCCGTCGGTCCAGCACCCTCCCCAAGTTGTAGAACGCTTCGGCATCCGTGGAGTCGAGTTCGACAGCCGTCCGCAATGAGACGACCGCGCTGTCCAAGTCGCCTTTTTCCAGATAGATGGCACCCAAGCGGCGATGCGCTGTCGCTAGACTAGCATCGAGTTCTAGGGATTGTCTGTACGCGGCTGCGGCTTGGGCGGATAGATTACGCAATTCATAGGTGCGCCCCAGGTTGTAGTGGAAATGGGCATTGGTCGGCTCGAGATCCATGGCCCTGCTCAAGGAGGCAATGGCCGTGTCGAGGTCGGTGTAGCTGAGATTGGTGGGTTTATCCGTGGCCGTGGGTGCGCGCCGCGCATAGGCCACTCCAAGGTGGAAGTGGGCCTCGGCGAATTCCGGGGCCAAAGCCGCGCTTTGCCGCCAGTGCTGGATCGCGTCGTTGTACTTGCCGATCCGCGCGTACACTTGTCCCAAGCCAAAGTGGGCGCGCACGCTGGCGGGGTGCTTTTCCAAGGCGGCTTGGTAGAGCGCCACAGCGCGGGCGTATTCGGCCTGCTGGGCCAAGGCTGCGGCCAGATCGCAGTACATCTCGAGATCAGCTCGACCTTCCCGTATGGCCGCCTCTAAGGCACCGAGCGGCAGGGCCGACCGGGGACCGGAGCCATAGCGGGCGCGCAACTGATCCTGACGCGCGGATGCCAACTCGTACTCCTCGTCGGCGCAACCGCTGAGCGAGAGGACTGCTAGCGCGAGAAAGAGCCGATAAGTCCAGAGAGCATGCGGCCTATCACTGCGCCGGCAGGGATCCAGTCGCATACTCCCGATCCTCGGGAAAGTCGACAAAGGGATGGGCACCAACTGAAATCAGCTTGGTCACCGGGTTCACGGTCAACCGAGCGTATTTCCCAAACGGACGCCAGCGTTTCGCCTGACTGTTGTCTATCTTTTCCGGCTCGTTCTGCGGAGGATCAAGGCCAATGGTGCGAAAAGCCTCGGCTTCGTCAAAAGGCTCCATGGCGGCGAAATTATACGTGACATAGACAATTTTGCCCTGCTTGATGGCCGCGAAAAGTTTCACTCCCCCAACGTCCTCCCAGCGCATAAAACCCACGTGCTTTTCGGTTTCCTCTCTGTACTGCTTAGGTTCCCCCAAACGCGCCTGCACCGCCGAGGGAGTACTGGCCAACAGGGCGTGGGCGTCTAAGGGTCCTTCCGGGGAGCAGGCTAGGCCGAGGAGCAGAACCGTGGCCAACGGACAAAGGCTGGACCATTTCATAGGGGGATTTCTTCTCTGTGTTGCTCAATGCCTTATCGCCGAATCGGTGCAACAATAGGCGCGTTAATCGGCTGCGTCAAGGTTGACAAATGCAGGGGCGCACTTCAGTTTCGGCC
>JAPOYQ010000744.1 GCA_026706505.1 Gemmatimonadota bacterium | reverse complement strand
CTCTTGGGTTGGCGCAAGATGCCCGGTTCTACTGTCTGGGCTTTGATCGCTAGCGGGGAATCGCCCGAGTCTTTTCTGGTAGATTACTTTAGGGCTAGTGATGAGGTCGGAGTCGAGTCGGGGTCGCCGGCCCAGCGCGTGCCCATGATCCCCTTGATTGTTACGCCGCACGACTGGTGGGTACTCGACGCCAATGTCGAATTGTACTCGACCCGCTATATCGAGCAGAATTCCTGTATGGGGCTATACCCGCGCTATGCTAAGCTGGTTGAACAGGGCGCTGGCGCTTGGTTTGCCGCCCGCACCCGAGATGGGCGCTTGGTGGGCTTGGCCAGTGCGCGGCCCGACGGGGAAGGTGCTTGTCAGGTGGATGGTTTCGTCCACGGTCGCTACGGAGGGGCTTGGGCCAATTTGATGCGGGCGGCCATGGACTGGGCCGGGGGGCGTTGTTGGGTGCGGCTCTGCGTCGAGGACGAGGAGAAAGGCGCTTGGTTGAAGGAGTTGGGTTTTGTGGATGGAGGGCCAGATGAGCCGTTTGTCATGGAGGATCGGACCGTTGAGGCCGTGCGTTTGGTGGCTAGTGTTTGAGCAAAAGCTATGGGACAATTGCGCGACGTAAATACCACTGATATCGGCGACGCCATTCGCTTGGGTTGCCAAGCTATGAGCCGGGCGTTTAACGCCGATGACGCCGATATGCCCTACGGAGGAGCACAGGTGCGGCCCGAAGCCTTTTTGCGCGGTAGCATGGAAGGCCACATGCCGGGCCGCCTTTTGAACGGTATGCTGGCGGCTGAAGACGCCATGGGCTTGGACTTGGACGAGGAGGTGATCGACAAGCACGCTCGCGCGGCCTTTTTCTCCTACAGCCGGGCACCGCTGCCCTTGCAGCGCATCGGCCAGCACATCAATGGCGAGGGCGATCCCATTGAACTGCAAGAGCACAATTTGCGCGAGGGATTCCACGCTCTATACGCGTTGACGGCTTTCCGCAAATCCGAGCGGGCTATGGAATTGGCCGCGGCTAGCATTGAGTTGCTATTCGATTATTGGGTGCCCAACGAGCAGTGGGATCGCGTGCGTCTTGAACGCGACACGCCAGTTCGCCTCCGCGATGTCGGCGAGGGGACCTTTATCCAAGGACCGGCGCGTGCTATTGGGCCGTTGGTCAAATTGTACCAGGCCACCGGGTATCAACCGGCCTTGGATTTGGCTACCGTGCTCAAGGACAAGGCCGTGCGCGAATTCTTTCTCGACGACGGCTCCTTTGCCACCGAGCGCTTTGGCTCGCATGTGCATTCGACGACCTGTGCGATGTCGTCGCTGGCGCAGCTAGCTGAATGCACGGGGGACGCCGGGTTGATGGAGCGGGTCAAGCGGTTCTACGATGGCGGTCTGTGGGATTTGCGCGATCAGATCGGCTGGTCCATTGAGGTGTCGAGCCGACCCGCGCTCTGTCGCCGGGGCGAGTCCAACAATACCGGCGATATTGTCGAGACTGCGCTCATCTTGGGGCGCTGGGGCCACCCCGAATACTACGCCGACGCCGAGCGCATATTGCGCAGCCACTTGCTGCCGTCGCAATTGCGCGATGTTTCGTTTATCGTCGAGCCAGACAATCCCGAGGGGATAGATGGCAAGCGCGAAGTGGCGCACAGGCTGCGCGGCGGCTTTGGGTTCCCAGCTCCCCACGGGCACGAGCCGCTGGGCATCTGGCAATCGAACAAGCCGCGCATTGGCTTCAATATCGACATTGTCGGCGGGTCCGTAGGCTCGCTGGCCGCGGCGTATAAGGCCGTGGTGAGGAGTGATGGAGCGGGGCATTGGGTGGATATGCTGTTCGACGGCGAGACTGATGCCCTCGCCGTGCAGTCGCCCTATACGCATCCGCGCCTAGCGGTCAAAGTCAAGCAGCCGGGAGCACTGCATGTGCGCCTGCCGCCTTGGCTCGACGGCGACCGTCTTGAAGTCGAGGGTGCCGCGCAGCCGGTCTTGCGCGACGGCTATGGGGTGATTGAGCATCCGCCTGTGGGAC
>JAPOYQ010000884.1 GCA_026706505.1 Gemmatimonadota bacterium | reverse complement strand
AATTCGGGCAGGCGAAAAAGCGTGTAGCGGATCTGCAGGCGATCGTGGACGCCGTCGCCGTTGGGGGTCAGCACCGAGGTCGAGACGCTCAGTTTTTGGACCACGCTAGGAGCAGAGTCCGCCACCCCCAGCACGTGCAGGCTATTGGTCGATAGCGCTTGGCCGGCGTCACCGCCGACGACCGGCTGTGGCAAGACCTCTCGCTCACTGTCGGAGACCTCGCCGATGAACGTGGTGGCGAAGGAAAATAGTGCGGTTGAGAAGAATAGGCGCAGCGGCGGGTTGTCGGCGCGGGTGACGCGGGCGGGCAGGCGGACGAGCAGGCCGTCTTCCGACTCGATAACCTCGGCGGGTGCGACCGTTGCGAGCGGTTGGCCCATCTCTAAGCCGACGAAGCGGGTGCGGCTGCCAGTGCGGATGCGCAGCACATCGAAGCCCGGGGCATTGACCTGCGAAAAATCGGCCCGCAGGTCGTAAACGAAATCGGTCTCCTGCCCCAAGGAGACCTCGGTGAAACCGCGCGCCGGTTGCGGGTCGGAGCGCAGGGCGACTTCGCCGATAATGTCGCCAGCCAAAAGCGGGGCGGTCTCGATCCACAGCGAGTCGAGGCGGACGAAATCGTCGAAGGATCGGCTTTCGAGCGCAATCCGCAATTGCAAATAAGAACCGCTGCGCAGGTTGAGCGGCAGGCCCGGTTGGGTGAAAGGCACTGACCAGAAAGTCCAATTCTCGTCGTCGTACCCAATGGAGGCGCGCAGGCCGGGGCGCGGTTCCAAGGTGACGATGGGTGACTCGAGGTTGGGGCGGAACTGGCGGGTGCGCAACTCGTTTTCGTAGCGCTCGCGCGAGACGACGCGTTCAAAACCCGTCTCCATGTACTCGTGGTAGACGGCGGGATCCCCGTCGCGGCCGGTGCGGACCTCGATCTTGACTCCGACCGCCGCGTCGGGCGTCTCCACGGGCGTTCCGTCGACCATGCGCAAGGGCGTGGTCCGCCAGAACAGCCGCCCGAAGTTCACCGACTGGCCGAGGTCGGTGATGCTGGTTTTGTAGATGGCCTTGCGGGGCACGCCCTCGGCGAAGAGTTCGAATTCGGCAATGGTGCCGGGTGGGGCGTCCCGGTATTGGCCGCGGACGAAGGAGGCGAGAAAGTCCTCGTCGAGAACCGAGACCTGCCGCCGATAGCGCACGAAGCGCACGTAGCGGCGGGGGAAGGGAATCGCGACGCGCGGTTCGAAATTCTCGTCGACATCGGCGATGATATGTGAGAGAGGTTCCAGTGTGCCTTCGACGACGGGCCGCTCGGATTCGCTGGTGATCGACACATCGTAGCCGGGAATTGCGTCGGTCTTGAGGGGCGTGCCGTCGGAGCGGAAGCCCTGGCTGGGGGTGGTAAAGCCGAAGGAAACGGCTGGCACGGCGACGGCCAGATCCATGGTGTAGACTTCGCGTTCGAGCGGCACGGCGCGGGGCGGGTAATAGGTGGCGTCGTCGCCGTCGATAAGCAGGCTGCCGCTGGGGGCAGCTAGGCCGTCGCTCCACTTCCAAGTGCGCGGGGTCTCGCCGTCGACATAGCCGAGGACGATATCGCTGGGGTCACGCCAGAAAACCCAGTTGTCGAGGTGGGAAAAAACCGCTTTTTCAGGCGTCAGGTAGATGGGCTGGATGGTGCCGGGCGCGCTGCCGAAGTCGATGAACAGACGCGTGGTGTCGCTTTCGCTCCACGCTAGGCCAGCGCCGCCCAGCTTCCACGCCGAGATCTGGGCGGAGGCCGGCTGCGCTATCAGCACCAGCGCGAACAACAACACGCGGCCGAATAAGGACTGCTTCAGAGCCATCGAATGCCCCTTCAATACGCATAATAAATAACAATTATATGGCGCAAAGCGAATCCTACTCGTCCTCTCCGTCCTCTATCGCCTCGATGTCAAAAGCCGCCGCGATCAACGCCCGCGTGTAGGGCTCTTGTGGCGCGGCGAAAATCTCCTGCGTCGGTCCCTGCTCGACTACCAACCCCTCCTTCATCACAATCAGCTCG
>JAPOYQ010000961.1 GCA_026706505.1 Gemmatimonadota bacterium | reverse complement strand
TCCGCATGCGCTTGTCGCCCGTGATAACTACTTGCCCACCAGCCTCCGCAAACTTCCTCAGCCATGGCACGTCGCTCTTTTCGCCCATCTTGGGCGTCCAATTGGCCGGAGCGTAATCTTTGGCAGAGCAAATTTCGATGCCTTCGATCAGCCCCTCAGCGACAAGACTCTTTAGAACCCTGACAATGCCGGGAGGCACATGTTCGTCAAAAGCGAATTTTTCGCGGTCTGACGATGGAGAATCTGTTCAAAGCGAACCGCCTCAAAAATTTCTGCTTCCTCGAGGTCGTACCACTCTCGAACAGTCTCGATATTATCGTTTTCTGCCGCTAGTGCCTCAACGATCGTCGAGGTTGGAATGAAGTGTCCCCAGAGACAAGGCTCACCGAAGGCAAAATGCGGATGAACCACAACATTGGGTGCGACAGTACGTCGTGGAAACCAGTGCGTAGCAACTCCGCTTTCATACACAACATCAGACTTTAAAGATTGAAACACTATATCATACATTGCCCAGTTCTTGTCCTTCAAGTCATATAATCCTCGGTCTCCTGTGGCCTGTGCGAGTTCGGCAAATAGCTTCTTTCCATCGGTACGTAGAACCAAATCTGTAGCAAAGGGATGATCGCTGTCAGCCAAGTCGCGCGCTTCGAGAATCATTGAGCGCATGGACTTGACACTGACTCCCACGTTGGCGAAGCGCCTTATAACATCCATTTCAATGAGACTAGCAAAACTCACGGCATACCTGCCGTCGATCGGACCAAAGTCGTTCTTGAGGATCGGCACCCCTTTCGTATTGGCGTAACCGAACGCCCAGCCGCGCACCCGCTGTGGGTTCACCTGCAATAGCGCAGCCGCTTCACTGACAGAAAAGATTCCAATATCCAGAAAGTCGGCGGACACTGAGGCCACTTCTTTGCTGATTGCCTTCATGTCAGGCGCATCTTGGACATGCCGAGATTTCATCCGCCACCGTCGCCGGGGAAAGAGCCCCGGCGCGCCGAGCGAAGGTATTCGCGGGGCGCACCGGGGCTAACGTCACATCGCAGATGGTGCGGTCATGCGTTCAGGAACCGCTGCCACTCCTCTTCCATGACATCGGAGTTCGGCGCCGCGGGCTTGCCGAAGAACGGCTTCTCGAACTTCTTGTCGACCTTGACCTCGGTCCACTTGAGTTCGTCGACCTGCTCCTGCGGCCAGCCGTTCTCCTCCGCGAACTTGACGCCGAGGTCCATGTTGGGCCCGGCGTAGCCGCGCTGGATCGCCTGGTAAGCGCGGTACTCGCCGGTCATGTAGTAGTTGAGCACCTTGTAGATGTTGTCGACGTTGTCGCGCTCGCCGGCCTTGGTGTGCATGTAGGCGCCGTGGCCCCACTTGTAGTAGCCCTCGACCGTGAAGGCGTAGATCACCGTACCGGGGCCGAGGATGTTGTTGGCCTCCTTGGTCGCCGGCTCCCAGCAGTTGATCAGGTCGATCTCGCGGTTGCTGAGAAGCTGCACCTGTTCCTCGAAGGCCGCATGGAGCGAGCGGAACTGGCCTGCGCGTTTGCGGTCGGCCGCGAAGTCGGCCACCACGCGGGCCTCCTCGCTGGTCATGTTGGCGACGTCGTCGATCTCCGCCCGGCCGTTGGCCTTGAGGTAGAGGGCGACCTCGGGGCTCGAGAGCAACCAGCTGCGGTCGAGCGAGACGCGGCCCTTGGTGTCCTCGTCCTCGAACATCTTGCTCCAGGGGATCTCGTCGAGACCCTCCGGGTTGGCGCCGATGGCCTCGGGGAAGTAGCCGAAGCTGTCCGCATTACCGATGACGGGCACGCCGTACTGGTTGCCGTCATTGTCCTGCAGCAGATCAGTGCGCTTCCAATCGTCGGAGGTGCGCCCCCAGAGCTCGAGGTTCGGGTGATCCTCGATGACGGTAGCGTAGTAGCCCTGGGGACCCAGGATGTCCTCGGTCCCGCCGTCGAAGATGAAGATGTCGTGAGTCTCGCCCAAATCGTTGGAGATCACGTCGCGCATGTACGTGCCGATGTCGGCGTTGGTCCCGGT
>JAPOYQ010000678.1 GCA_026706505.1 Gemmatimonadota bacterium | reverse complement strand
CTGCGGCAAGCTGTTTGCGGTCACCCGTCCAATCGATCTTGTGGATGACCTCGACGCCTCTTACAGTCCAGCCCTCGGGCGCTACATCGTCCATTTGGTAATCCGCGATCCTCTCGCCCTGTGCGTCGAAGATGAAAGGCTTCTGATGCTCGTTATAGCGGCTCCGGCACCATATCTCCAGGCCCGGCCGCTCTAGGTCGAACTCGCCGACTGCTGCATTCTGGGGTTCTTGATGGCGGAAGTGCGTTTCCCAGAAGAGTTGTTCGTGGTTGTAGAGGAAAACGCGATTGCCGCCGCCTTCTTCTAAGGCGACGATTTCTAGGCCCGGTATATCGGGCAACACGTCGTAGATGAAGATCGAGTCGATGTGACCGCGCAGGGGAATTTGTAGTAGAATTTCGCCATCGGCAGAGACGACCGTAGCGCCGATTATCTCGTCTTGCCCATCTCTATTCAGATCCGCCAGCCGCGCGCCGTTGTGGGCGCAAGAGACAAAATCGTCGCGTTCCCACAGGGGGGCAAAATGGCCGCGACGGAGGTCGTCTAGCGCATAGGCTGCTAGGAAGCGACCCATGCGGTAGCCTTCGGCATTGGTGGTTTGGAGGAGTATATCCCGATCGCCTGCGCCACGGAAATTGGCAACGACCAAATGCTCCCAGCGTTGAGTGCCTTTGGGGGTGGGCGGCTTTGCGGTCCACTGATCGCGCCCTGTGGAGCCATCGACTACGTGGAGCGTGCCATCGTGGGTAAGGAATAGGACTTCGACCTGTTTATCGCCATCGATGTCTGCAGCTTGAACACCTGGCCCGTGATGGCCGGGTAGGCCGATGCGCTCTGAGGAGCCGCCTATCCAGAGGTTGGTTTCGAGTACCCAGAGTCTGCGGCCATCGTGGGAATGAGCTGTGATATAATTGGGAACGGTGACTAGGTAATCCATGCGTCCGTCGCCATTCAGATCGGCGACAATGAGGCCGCCGGCAGAATCCTCAGGGCCGGGAACGTCCAATTGGATGACGAATGGATTTACGGGGTATTCAGGCCAAGGCGACCGCATGTTTCCGGTGGTGGAACAACTGGCTAGAATTAACAGCGTTAGAATAAATTGCAATGCTTAAATCCCGTTCGATTGAGCACAGGCCACGGCGACAATAGCAGCGGGCGCGTGCCAAAACGCAGACCAACTCTCGCCTCTATCCTCACTGCGATAGAGTTGATCCTCGACAGCGGCCCAAGCAATCCCCTCGGCGTCAAAGGCGATGTGGAAGGTGTCGATATTGCCCTTGGCCTCGGGGAAGCCAGCAAGCGCTTGGGTCCAGGTGCGGCCCGCGTCGTGCGAAAAGTAGAGCTTGCCCTGCACATCTCGACCATGCCCCGGTCCTTTGCTGACGCTGGCCAGCAGGCAGTCGGGATCGCGCGGGTGGACGGCCACGGCGCGGCCATAGCGGCTTGCCAAGCCCTCCTTCCGATGCTCCCAAGAGTGGCCGTAGTCGTCGCTGACAAAGACCGCGTCTGCGGTGTTGGCGTACAAGCGTCCCTCCCTAGGGGCGGTAGCCACCTGATGCACATCGGCGTGTAAATCCGGGGTCACCGGCTCCCAAGTAGTGCCTCGGTCGGGCGAGCGCATGATGCTGCCGACGTGGATATCGGCAAAAACCCAGTCGCCACTGCGCGCCAAGCTGCGCACGGCTGGTGGCCCGCCCCAAGGCGTGTACCAGCTCTGGCGGCATTCTAAAGAGTCAAAGGATTCTATCCGGCGCGCTGGCTCGTCGCCGTCGAGACTGTACACGTGGGGCGGCTCGGTGCCCAGCAGCACTTGCAGCGGCTCTTCGGACAACAAGGCGATGCACTCCACCGGATCGCCGATGCCAGTGGCCTGCGGTTGAGCTTGGCCATTGGCCAAGATGACCACTTGGCCGTCGGTTAGGCCAATGGCGGAACAACGGACGCCCTCGTCTAGGCAGCGGATGCCGTCGATGGCCAAGCGTTGCGTGGGCGTGCCATTCTCCAAAGCGAAGACCTGATTGTTGGTGGCTATGAGCATGGTC
>JAPOYQ010000193.1 GCA_026706505.1 Gemmatimonadota bacterium | reverse complement strand
GTCCGGCAGCCACTGCCAGCGGACCGGCAGGTAGTCGCGCCGCCTCCCCGGTCAGGTTCCAATGCAGGATCTGCTGCCGGGAATAGCCTCGGCCGATGCCGGTGTACTGGATGTAGTCCACCATCGGTTGGGTGATGGTGCCGGCGCCGTGGAGGAGGTCCAGCGGGACGCAATCGCCGGTGCAATCCTCGTCCGGCCCGAGGGCATTTTTTACGTGATTGAGAATGAACCGGCCCTCGTTGACATTGGTACCCTCACTGCGGCCGTAGGTAAAAGACAAGTCAGAGTCAAAGCTCCCGAGCCGATGATCCAACCCCAACACCATGCGGTAGGTATCGATATCTTGGAGGAAGTTGCGATTCCCCGCCTCGACAAAGCGCCGGCGGACATCGATAAAATCGCGGCCGAATTCGTTGTACCGATTGGTGGCCGACACCACGATCCCGTCGCTGATGATAAACAGCGGCGTTGGCGCTAGCTTCTGATCGGACTGACGGTTGGTGTACACCACCTCGAAATACGCCTTCGCTCCCTCGGCGACGGTATGGGAACCGCTGAGAAAGGAGCTGTAGCGCGTCTGCGGGGTGTAGAGGTAATTTTCCGGCTGGTAGTTGTACGTGTCACCGCTCCCGTCGGATGAGATCCCCGCCCAATTGAAGGGACGCCATCCGGTTTCCGGATCGCGGTGGTAATCCCCGGCCTCGTCGCCGGCCGCTGCCACGACCGCCTGCCAGGCTTCGTTCCCCTCGTCACCCGAGCGGTCGATAATGTGGCCTTCCGGGGTGGCCGAACTGCCGTTGTTGTTATAGGAGCCGTCGTTCTTTTCCCAGTCGTAGGCCTTGTCTGACTCGCTAAAACTCCGGTCGCCGGTCCAAACCGGCCAGTGGTTGTGATAGCCCGCCGAAAAGGCGATGTGGCCTTTTTCACTTTGTAGGCCAGTGGTTACGCTGAGGTCCATAACTTCGCCGTCGCCCGCGCCTGAAGTCCCCGTGTAATAGTCAATTTCTATCCCCTCTATCGCGGTCTTGGTAATGATATTGACCACGCCGCCGATGGCGTCCGACCCATAGACCGCCGAGGCCCCGTCTTTGAGCACCTCAATGCGCTCGATGACGGCGGCGGGAATAGCGTTTAGGTCAACGGATGAATTCGCGCCCGTCCCACCCGGCACAAAGCGACGGCCATTGACCAACACGAGGGTGCGATTGGAACCGAGGCCGCGCAGACTGACACGGGTAGAGCCGTCGCCGCCGTTGTTGGCTTGAGTGTTGATCGCATTGGACTGCACGGTGAGCGTTTGCAACACGTCCCCAAGAGAGGCCAAGCCCTGCGCCCTGATTTCCTCGGATGACAGGACGACAATCGGCGCTGGCGCCAGCGTCTCCGCGCTTTTGATGCGGGAGCCGGTCACCGTGATCTCTTCGATTTCGTATATCTTCCTTTCGTCCGTCTCTTCTTCTGCGAATGCACCCATAGCACAGACAAGTGCCAGCAAAAATGCGTATCTCGCGCTCATGGTCTGTATCCTTCGCTGTTATTCACGATTTCGCCGCGCTAAAGCCAATGACTGGGGGATGAGACATAAAGGCATCCCAAAATGGATTGTGCTGCTGGGACGGGTGCAAATAAGGACCAACCCATTGAAAATCGGCAAATCCAGCTTTTTGAAAGACCCATTGATAGGTCTCTGGTTTGAGAAAATAATTTTTAAACTCAAACTGCGTCCCATCTTCATTTGTCAATTTGTACAAAACAACATCGCCTTCTCGCGGGTCATCGGCGCACACTTTTTCCAATCCGTATTGAGCCAAGGAAACAGTTCCCTTGGGAACGCACTGAACATTGTCATTGAAGCCGACGAATCGCCCCTCAGGCCGCAGCATGTCATAAGCCACCTCGACAAACCTGAGCAGTTCCTCTTTTGTCTTGGCGTAATTCAAAAGGTACATGGCCACCACGAGCTTAACCGGTGTATTCAACTCGATCGCGCCGACTTCACAGTGGACACCAGTACACCCCAATGGTGGGGCGGAGGCGTCTTATCAGCGCAG